>NZ_JUMS01000119.1:0-31464 GCF_001059415.1 Enterobacter sp. 940_PEND | reverse complement strand
CTCAAAAACACCATCATACACTAAATCAGTAAGTTGGCACCATTACCTGTATTTGCACCATAATTCTCATAATTTAAAAATGGTTCAATTTTATCCATTATCACTTTAAGATAATGGGTATCAGTGCGGGTTGATTTTTTTTCATAGTTGCAACCAAAACAAGCCAGTAGGTATAATATATAGCACAGGTTTTGCATTTATCAACTTAATGCTTATGTTTTAAGGTGATGGACTTCAACTGTTCACACCAGCAGTTTACAGACGTTGCATCAAAAAATATAAGATTCATATTTTTATCAAGAATCAGGGGGATACAGGGATAATGCTCAGGTTTCCCCTCATTCAGAAGGGCACTCACTTCACCTTCGGCAAAAATACTCAAATCAAAAAAACGCAAATACCATTTTTTAAAATCCTCAAACGAGTGGAGGACAATAAGCGTCTGTTTTTCCGTTTTTAAGTTAATCACGGTTTGCATAAATCTCCCGTTGAACCTTTTATACGATATCAGATAATGCTTTTAAGCATAGCCTTAAGGCGTAGAAACTCAAATGATTATCGAGTCCAAATTGGGATCTATAGTGAGTAACCTGCCAATAATCAGCAAGTAACCTGCCAATAATCAACTCATTGAAATATGATTTTTTTAAAACTTCCATTTATAACCATACTGTATTGTCACTTTTTTATTAGTCATATAATAACAGCATAAAAATTTATCTTTTGGCTTTATTTAATGAAAGCATAGCAATAGCAGAAGCTGACTAATCATTATTAAGGACATGGCTTTATTTTTCATATATTAATTCGTTTCAAGTGAAAAAATTGGTTCATTGCCACAATTCATGGGGTCACAATGAATCCTAACTTATGTAAATTCTCGGGTACAAAACAAACCACTCGCATTCAGTGAGATAAAAAATGCCTTGCTTCCGGATTAAGATGACTTTGACGTTCCCAGTTCTGCTGTAAAAATTAACAGGGAATGGCCCTCTCACTCATTCATAACTACATCCGGAGAGCTTTGCGATGAAAAAATTCTGACATGCGGCCAAAACGAATAACTTTCTGCGCCCATTTTGCCGGGCTGAGATACCGTTTCCGGCATGAGTAAAATCCGCCTGCTGGTGTTCCAGAAACCGATCCCCTTCCCAGCCTGACTGCGTCCTTCTGCTTCCCCACAGCCCACCGCCTAAACGTCCGCACATGATTGATCCTCAGTATGGTGCCGTCGACGTTCACCATGCTGTTCGGGCCACCCGACATGTCGGTCATACGCAGCGCGGACCGGCTATCGGTTACAGGATCTGCCCATGGTAACGAGGCAGAAGAATATCTACGGACATGATCCCCTTCTTTGTTACCTTTGAAGTAAAAAAAGAATGAGACTGCCAGAAAGTTCACGCCTTATCAGGGTGCTCGTGTACCGTCAGGAGCGTGAGAGAAGTGCTGGCAGAGCCGGTATACCACTCATTACCGATTTACGCAGCCACAAGGCCGCACATCCGCCTTAAATGCCTGTCGGGATGGTTTAGAGACGTTGGCTACGTCATCTGATTAGGATTGATTGTGGTTCGTGTTGACTGTGCACGCTTTGTACCTGTTAGGGCTTTACAGCGACAGACCGCTACGTGTTTACGTCCCTGAGTAGCCACTGTTAACTATAGCGGCAACTGTTGGTCATAGAATCCCTTAAAAAAGATTGTATCTTGAGATACAAGATTTATCTCAATCCATTGTTTTTAAAGGATTTTGTTGTGTGAGTGCCGATAATAGGAGTCGAACCTACGACCTTCGCATTACGAATGCGCTGCTCTACCAACTGAGCTATATCGGCCCTGAGAGGCCGGTTACGAGCGTAACCACGGGGCAAAAGGTTAGATCTATCCGGGTGATGCGTCAATGCCCTTTTGAATCAAACGGCTATTTTTGCATCACCCGTGATTATTTACGCACGAATCGTATCGTCACCGAAGCCGATCCACTTGTACGTGGTCAGCGCTTCCAGCCCCATCGGGCCGCGCGCGTGCAGTTTCTGCGTGCTGACCGCCACCTCTGCGCCGAGGCCGAACTGGCCGCCGTCGGTGAAGCGGGTGGAGGCATTCACATATACCGCTGAAGAATCCACTTCGTTCACGAAGCGATCGGCATTGCGCAGGGTGCGCGTCAGGATCGCGTCAGAATGCTGCGTGCCGTGTTCACGGATGTGCGCAATGGCGTCGTCGAGATCGGCAACGATTTTCACGTTCAGATCCAGTGACAGAAACTCATCGTCGTACTGCTCCGCTTTTACGGGAACAACGTTAGCCGGGCCATCCTGAAGCAGTGCGAGCGCGCTGGCGTCAGCATGCAGCGTCACGCCGCTCTCTGCCATCTGTTTGCTCAGAGCCGGCAGGAAGGTGTTCGCAATATCCTGATGCACCAGCAGCGTTTCTACGGTGTTACAGGTGCTTGGACGCTGGGTTTTCGCATTCACGATAATCTTCAGCGCCGGTTCAATCTCAGCGGTGTCGTCGACAACGATATGACACACGCCGATACCGCCGGTGATCACCGGAATCGTCGACTGCTCGCGGCACAGCTTGTGCAGGCCCGCGCCGCCGCGTGGGATCAGCATGTCGATGTATTTGTCCATGCGCAGCATTTCGTTGACCAGAGCGCGGTCCGGGCTCTCGATCGCCTGTACGGCCCCCGCCGGTAAGCCACACTCTTCCAGCGCCTGCTGAATGACTTTCACCGTCGCGGCGTTGGTGCGCCAGGTCTCTTTCCCACCGCGCAGAATAGCGGCGTTACCGGTTTTCAGGCACAGAGAGGCGACATCCACCGTCACGTTTGGACGAGCTTCATAAATAACGCCGATGACGCCGAGCGGCACGCGGCGGCGCTCCAGGCGTAAACCGCTGTCGAGCAGCCCGCCGTCGATCACCTGCCCTACCGGGTCGGCCAGATTGCAGACCTGACGCACATCGTCGGCGATGCCTTTCAGGCGTGCCGGATTCAGCGCCAGACGGTCGAGCATCGCTTCGCTCAAGCCGTTACGACGCGCTTCCAGTAAATCCTGCTCGTTGGCGAGCAAAATCTCCTGGGACTGGGACTCCAGATAATCAGCAATTTTTTCCAGCACGCGGTTTTTCTCGCGGCTGGAAAGGAGCGCCAGTTTGTAAGAGGCGGCCTTCGCGGCTGCGCCCATTTGTTCCAGCATGTTCTGGCTCCTTAACGAATAATCATGTCATCGCGATGCACGGCAACCGGGCCATATTCATAGCCCAGAATGGCGTCGATCTGCTGCGAGTGGTGACCCGCGATGCGGCGCAGCGCGTCGCTGTTGTAACGGCTTACGCCGTGGGCGATGTCGCGGCCTTCGAGGTTACGGATACGGATCACTTCACCACGGGAGAAGTTGCCTGTCACGCTTTTAATTCCTTTAGGAAGTAATGAACTTCCTCGTTCCAGAATCGCGGCGGTTGCCCCTTCATCGACGACGAGTTCGCCAGCAGGAGGCGCGCCAAATATCCAGCGCTTGCGGTTTTCCAGCGGGGATTCCTGGGCGTGGAAGCGGGTGCCGACGGAGATACCTTCCATTACGTCGCCAATCACGCCGGGGCGGCTGCCCGCTGCAATGATGGTGTCGATACCGGCGCGGCACGCGACGTCAGCGGCCTGCAGCTTGGTCCCCATACCGCCCGTTCCGAGGCCTGAAACGCTGTCACCGGCGATGGCGCGCAGCGCATCGTCGATGCCTTGAACGTCGGTAATCAGCTCGGCTTCCGGGTTGGAGCGCGGGTCGGCGGTGAACAGCCCCTGCTGATCGGTCAGAAGCAGTAATTTATCGGCACCGGCCAGAATCGCGGCCAGCGCCGAGAGGTTATCGTTATCACCCACTTTGATTTCAGCGGTAGCAACGGCATCGTTCTCGTTGATGACCGGAACAATATTGTTGTCCAGCAGCGCGCGCAGGGTATCGCGGGCGTTCAGGAAGCGCTCTCTGTCTTCCATATCCGCACGCGTCAGCAGCATCTGCCCGACGTGAATACCATAGATGGAGAACAACTGTTCCCAGAGTTGAATGAGTCGGCTTTGCCCCACGGCGGCCAGCAGCTGCTTGGAAGCGATCGTCGCGGGGAGTTCGGGGTAACCCAGGTGTTCACGCCCGGCGGCAATCGCCCCGGAGGTCACAATCACAATACGATGCCCTGCGGCATGTAGCTGAGCGCACTGACGTACAAGCTCAACAATGTGGGCGCGATTTAGGCGGCGCGATCCGCCTGTTAAAACACTGGTACCGAGTTTTACCACCAGCGTCTGGCTGTCACTCATGATTCTCTGCCGTTCAACGATAAGGGAAAGTAATGTCGAACGAACGTTTTAGCAGGAGTCAGCCCCGTTGCCAACTGCCTTAGCACATCGCGAAACACTTTGTTGCGCGGGATCAGGAAGCGTAGCGGGGGAATTTGACACTTTTATTACCGAAATAATAAATCACAGTTTTTTAAAATTATTCTTAGTTTGTCATAAAAGTTTCATTCCAGAACGATAAAACCCTTCCTGTTTTTTCACGGGACTTAGGCATGAGCTTATCGTCCAGCGAATTTTTTAGCGCGTTTATAAGACAGGATCGAAAATGAAAAAGAGCACTTTGGCATTAATGGTTATGGGCGTAGTGGCTTCTGCATCCGTTCACGCAGCTGAAGTTTATAATAAAAATGGTAATAAGCTGGACGTGTACGGCAAAGTGAAAGCCATGCACTACATCAGCGATGATGCCACCAAAGATGGCGATCAGACTTACGTTCGTTTCGGTTTTAAAGGCGAAACGCAGATTAACGATCAGCTGACGGGCTATGGCCGTTGGGAATCTGAATTTGCAGGTAACAAAGCTGAGAGCGACTCCTCTCAGAAGACGCGTCTGGCGTTTGCTGGTCTTAAGCTGAAAAACTTTGGTTCACTGGATTACGGCCGTAACCTGGGTGCCCTGTATGACGTCGAAGCATGGACCGATATGTTCCCTGAATTCGGCGGTGACTCTTCCGCACAAACCGATAACTTCATGACCAAGCGTGCTACCGGCCTGGCGACCTACCGAAATACCGACTTCTTCGGCGCGGTTGACGGTCTGGACATGACGCTGCAGTACCAGGGCAAAAACGAAAACCGTGACGCCAAGAAACAGAACGGCGACGGTTTTGGTACCTCTCTGACCTATGACTTCGGTGGCAGCGATTTCGCCGTCAGCGGCGCCTACACCAACTCTGACCGCACCAATGCTCAGAACCTGCTGGCACGTGGCCAGGGCCAGAAAGCAGAAGCCTGGGCAACCGGTCTGAAATATGATGCGAACGATATTTATCTGGCTGCGATGTATTCTGAAACCCGCAATATGACGCCAATTTCCGGTGGGTTTGCTAATAAAGCGCAGAACTTTGAAGTGGTCGCACAATATCAGTTCGACTTCGGTCTGCGCCCGTCCCTTGGCTATGTCCAGTCTAAAGGCAAAGATATTGAAGGTATTGGCGACGAAGATCTGGTGAAATATATTGACGTTGGCGCGACCTATTACTTCAACAAAAATATGTCCGCGTTTGTTGATTATAAAATCAACCAGATTGACGACAAAAATAAACTGGCCGTGAGCAGCGATGACATCGTTGCTGTAGGTATGACCTACCAGTTCTGATGATGTGAAATAAAAAAACCGGCTTGATGCCGGTTTTTTTGTCGGGGATTAATGGGGTCTGGTGCCCTCACCCCGCCTCTCTCCCACAGGGAGAGGGAGAATTTGTAGGCCGGGTAAGGCGAAGCCGCCACCCGGCGCTGTGACACCATCAGGCAGTCAGCTTCACCGCTTCGCTGGAAAAGTCATCCGCGGGTTCGAACTTGAGATCCAGGGTAGCCAGCAGCGCGCGTGCCTTATCGTGAAACTCTTTTAGCGTATATTCCAGGCGGTCAATCACTTCCTGATCTTTAATCGTGGTCGCCTGCCAGTTGCCGTCTTTATTAAACAGGCCAAACTGGTAGCTATACGTAAAGCGTTTTTCCTCTGCTTCCATTTCCATCCACCAGCCCCAGAATTCACGTTTTTCGGGTGCAGGCTTCACGTTGACGCATACAGCCAGGCAGTCGAAAAAAAAGCGATTCTCTTCACACTGCTCTTCTCGAATATACGGGCCGAGAGCCATAAACTTCTTAATCAGTCTACTTTTCGGGTGTCCACTCGGTAACGTCATTGCGATCTCCTTTTGTGAAGCCACTGTTTTACCAAACCAGTGAAATTTAGCAATCTATTAACACAATCTCTGAGCGATCCAGCGCGTAATCTCTTTCAGTGATTTGTCGAAATTCTGATAGACCGGGCTGAACGGCACCTCAAGCAATTTGCCATCCGCAGATGACGAAGTGATTAATCGCGACTCTTCTTCCGGGCTGAACGGGTCGTTTTTCCAGAACCCAGACAGCATCGGCGTTGGGCAGCGACGTCCCAGCAGCCCCTGCGTTTTTAACGAGTAGCGATTGAGCTCAACGCGCAGCGCTTCGTCTGATGCATCATGCATGCCAAGGCGGCTAGCCAGCACATCAAGGTACATTTCAGGTACGCTCCCCTGGCGTGCGGGATCGCTGAGCAGAGCGTGTACGACCGGGCCGAGGCAGGCGACGGCTTTCAGACGAGAAGATTCAAGGTAAGCCAGACGCACCGCGACGTTCGCGCCGAAACGGAAGCCGAATGCCGCCACGCGGGTGTGGTCAACCCACGGAATGTTTTCCAGCGCTTTGAGCGCATGCTGGTGCAGCAGGCTGGAATCCTGAGTCAGTTTCCATTTGGATGAAAAACCAATTGAAGGCATATCAAGCGTCAGCATCGCGATCCCTTTTGGTGCGAAGTAGCGCTCATACAGGCTGTAATAATCAATTTGCAGCGAATCCAGCCCGCCGCACATGAGGACGGTCGGGAACGGGCCGTCGCCTTCCGGCATATGCAGGAACCCGGTGACGGGTGCGCCACCTGGAATGCTGAACTCAAGCTCGCGCATTTGGCCCGGCAAACGCTGCGCCGCCTCTTCATAAGCACGGTTCGCCAGCGCCTGGGCCTGCTCCGCCAGCTCATCACCTTTTAGATGTGGATACGCGGCAATTGCGTAGAGATTGGCCGCATGCAGCCAGTGCTTGCCGCTGCGCGTGGCGTCCTCTTCCTGGCTGGCTTTTTGCTGCCAGAGCATCGCCTGTTTAGACCACTCGTAGATCCAGTTTCCGCCACGGTAGCCCACCACGGTGTCGTAGAGTTCGCTGTCGGTACGTTCGGCTTCACTCATCACGATACGTGCCTGCACATCAAGGATTTCACGGGGGTCAATACCGCGCCAGATCCACATCAGGCGGTTAATCATGCGATACCAGTGAGGCACATTTTTACCGTCTAACGCGGACTGGACGGCAGGCTGGGTACCCGGATTGAAGCGACGCACCAGCGTCGACGTTTCAGGGTGTTTGAAACGGGGTTTGAAGAGAGTCTCGGTGAGATTCGCCTGCGTCATTGCGTTGCCTCCATGAATACGTCATATGAAGACTATTGTAACGCGTGGCAGGCCAAAAAGAACAACGCCCGACATAGTCGGGCGTGTAAAGTTACGTACTGGTATTAACGGCCTGAAATAGGCGGTACGAAGACCACGCCCATATCCCATGGCTGTTCAATCCAGGTGTCCTGCGGGATATCAATCACGTAATCGTCAACCAGCGGGCGGCCAGCAGGCTTCGCGAAGATAGTGACGAAATGTGCTTTCGGATACATTTCGCGGATAGCAACCGCAGTACCACCGGTATCTACCAGGTCATCAATAACGATGAAACCTTCGCCGTCGCCTTCCGCACGTTTCAGCACGGTCAGCTCGCGCTGGTTGTCATGGTCATAGCTGGAGATGCAAACGGTATCGACATGACGAATACCCAGCTCACGTGCCAGCAGCGCCCCCGGTACCAGACCGCCACGGCTGACGGCAATAATGCCTTTCCACTGTTCGGAAGGCATCAGACGCGCAGCCAGTTTGCGTGCGTGAATCTGCAACATGTCCCAGGTGACGACGTATTTTTCGCTCATGTGAAGTGTCCCAGCCTGTTTTTATACGGCTTAAAAAGTGTTCGAGGGGGAAATAGGTTGCGCGAGATTATAGAGATCTGACGCACTAAAAACCAGTGTTTAGCGCCCTCTGCCTGAGTTTTTACATGCTTTATGCTACCAGCCAGCAGAGAAAGTGGTATTCTCAGTTTCATCTCGCAAGCCTGACTTGTGGTAACTATTAACCTGCTAACCCTGTGACCTGCAACCCTGTTTGCAGCGCCTCGACAAGGAGACTTATCGTGTCTGAACTGTCTCAATTATCTCCGCAGCCGCTGTGGGATATTTTTGCGAAAATCTGCTCCATTCCACACCCTTCCTACCATGAAGAACAGCTTGCCGAACATATTATGGGCTGGGCGAAGGAAAAAGGTCTGCATGCTGAACGTGACCAGGTTGGCAACATTCTGATCCGCAAACCTGCTACCGCAGGGATGGAAAACCGTAAACCGGTTGTGCTGCAGGCGCACCTGGACATGGTGCCACAGAAGAACAACGACACCGTTCACGACTTCACCAAAGACCCGATTCAACCGTACATCGACGGCGACTGGGTGAAAGCACGCGGCACCACGCTGGGCGCGGATAACGGCATCGGTATGGCCTCTGCGCTGGCCGTGCTGGCCGACGACAGCGTTGAGCACGGTCCGCTGGAAGTGCTGCTGACCATGACCGAAGAAGCTGGCATGGACGGCGCGTTCGGTCTGCAGGCGAACTGGCTGCAGGCGGACATCCTGATCAACACCGACTCTGAAGAAGAAGGTGAGATCTACATGGGCTGCGCGGGCGGGATTGATTTCATCTCTACCCTGTCGCTGTCGCGCGAAGCGATTCCTGCGGGCTTCCAGACCTTCAAGCTGACGCTGAAAGGGCTGAAAGGCGGCCACTCCGGCGGTGATATTCACCTGGGTCTGGGTAACGCCAACAAGCTGCTGGCGCGCTTCCTGGCAGGCCATGCGGCCGAGCTGGATTTGCGTCTGGTGGACTTCAACGGCGGTACCCTGCGTAACGCGATTCCGCGCGAAGCGTTCGCCACCGTAGCGGTTCCCGCGGCAAAAGCGGACGAGCTGAAAAAACTCTCCAGCGTATACCTGGATATCCTGAAAAACGAACTGTCGGCGAAAGAGAAAAACCTGACCGTGGTGCTGGAATCTGTATCTACAGATAAAGCCGCGCTGACCGCGCAGTCTCGTGACACTTTCGTTCAGCTGCTGAACGCGACGCCAAACGGCGTGATCCGCAACTCTGACGTGGCGAAAGGCGTGGTGGAAACCTCACTGAACGTGGGCGTGGTGACCATGAGCAACGACAGCGCGGAAATCATCTGCCTGATCCGCTCTCTGATCGACAGCGGTAAAGAGTACGTGGTGAGCATGCTGGAATCTCTGGGCACGCTGGCGGGCGCGAAAACGTCTGCAAAAGGCAGCTACCCGGGCTGGCAGCCGGATGCAAGTTCTCCGGTGATGGCGCTGGTGCGTGAAACCTATCAGCGTCTGTTCAACAGCACGCCGAACATTCAGGTGATCCACGCCGGTCTGGAATGTGGCCTGTTCAAGAAACCGTATCCGGACATGGACATGGTGTCCATCGGGCCAACCATTACCGGCCCGCACTCGCCGGATGAGCAGGTTCATATCGAAAGCGTCGGTCACTACTGGACGCTGCTGACTGAACTGCTGAAAGCGATCCCAGTTAAGTAATACCCTCACTCCAGCCCTCTCCCAAAGGGAGAGGGTGAAAAACGTAGGCCCGGTAAGCGTAGAGCCACCGGGCTTTTTTACAATCCCAGAACCAGCTGTCGCTCTAACTGCGGATCCAGCAGCGTGACGTGTAATCCCACCAGCCTCACCCCTCGCCCGCCCCGGCGCTCTTCCCATGCCTTTTTCGCCGTCGCAATGAGATCGTCCTTATTCAGACGCGGCCAGACGTGTTCCTGCGTGGTCTGCTGGAAGTCGTTGAATTTTAATTTGATACCCTGACGGGCAATCAGCAGGTCCGGCTTCACCTTGCTTAAGCGTCGTTCCAGCTCCGGGTAAAGCTGTTCCGTGATAATGGTTTCGCATTCGGACCAGTCATGAATATCTTCACTGAGGGTGCGCTCAACGCCGACGGATTTTCGTAGCCGTTCGCTGTTCACATCGCGATCGTCAATCCCCTGGCTGCGCTCCCACAGCACGCGGCCAAACTTTCCAAAGCGCTTGAGCAGCATGGCGAGATCGCTTCGCTGCACATCTTCGCAGGTCCGTAGCCCCATGCTTTCCAGCTTTGCGGCGGAGACTTTTCCTACCCCAGGTATTTTGCCAAGCGGCAGCGTTTTCAAAAACGCCGGCACCTCGTCAGGCGTGATGACGTACTGACCGTTGGGCTTATTTAAATCGGAGGCAATTTTGGCAAGGAATTTAACGGGCGCGACGCCCGCCGAAGCCGTCAGATTCAGCTCGTTGAAAATCGTCTGGCGGATCTCCTGCGCCATCAGCGTGGCGGAGCCGTGGCAGTGCACGCTGTCGGTCACATCCAGATAGGCTTCGTCCAGCGACAGCGGCTCTATCAAAGAAGTATAGCGGGAGAAGATTTCCCGAATATGAAGGGAAGCCTCTTTATAGGCTTCAAACCGGCCGGGCAGAAGCGTGAGATGAGGGCAGAGCTTTAAGGCCATCGCCGTCGGCATCGCGCTGCGCACGCCAAATTTGCGCGCAGGATAGTTGGCGGTGCTGATGACACCACGCTGAACGCGGCTGCCGCCAATGGCGATGGGAATATCCCGCAGCGCCGGGTTGTCACGCATCTCCACTGCGGCAAAAAAGCAGTCCATATCGACATGGATTATTTTGCGCATAGTAAGCCCTCACTCATCACTGGATAAGTATACAGTAAACAAATGAGGGTTGAGAAGCAGATGTGAGAACGCCGGGTGGCGGCTTTGCCTTACCCGGCTTACAAAAAAATTAAATAATGCGCTGCTGTTCGCGGACCATCCTTTTCTTCCGCGCATCGCACGGTTCCGGGCAGTCGCAAACCTTTTCCATCCCAATAGAGGAAATACCGCCGCAGCTGCCCTGAATGCTTTTCCGCTTAACGATCCAGCCTAACGACATGCCGAAGATGACAAGCACAAACACCACAAAGGTTGCCAGAAACGTCAGCATCATCAGCCTCCAAAGTCATCGAGCAAGATGTTCTCATCTTCGACACCGAGATCTTTCAGCATCTTAATCACGGCGGCGTTCATCATCGGCGGACCACACATATAGAACTCGCAGTCCTCAGGCGCCGGGTGCTGTTTGAGGTAGTTTTCATACAGCACATTGTGGATGAACCCCGTATAGCCCGTCCAGTTATCTTCCGGCTGCGGATCGGAAAGCGCCACATGGAAGGTGAAGTTCGGGTTTTCACGCGCCAGCTGTTCAAACTCATCTTCATAGAACATCTCGCGCAGCGAGCGCGCCCCGTACCAGAAGCTGATCTTACGCTGGCTACCCAGCCGCTTGAGCTGGTCAAAGATGTGCGAGCGCATCGGGGCCATACCGGCACCGCCGCCGATAAAGACCATTTCCGCGTCGGTATCTTTCGCGAAGAACTCCCCGAACGGGCCGGAGATCGTCACCTTATCGCCAGGCTTCAGGGACCAGATGTATGACGACATGACGCCCGGCGGTGCATCCGGCACATTCGGTGGCGGCGTGGCGATACGCACGTTGAGCATGATGATGCCCTTCTCTTCCGGGTAGTTGGCCATCGAGTAGGCGCGCAGCGTCGGCTCTTTCACCTCAGATACAAAGCGGAAGAGATTGAATTTGTCCCAGTCGGCGCGGTACTCATGCGGCACGTCAAAGTCCGCATAGGCCACAGCGTGCTCCGGGCACTCAATCTGAATGTATCCTCCGGCGCGGAACGGGACATGCTCGCCTTCCGGCACCCGCAGCTTCAGCTCTTTAATAAAGGTGGCTTTGTTATCATTAGAGATAACCTCGCACTCCCATTTTTTGACGCCGAAGATCTCTTCCGGCAGCTCTATCTTCATGTTCTGGCGCACCGCGACCTGGCAGGCCAGACGACAGCCCTCTTTTGCCTCACGCTTTGTGATATGCGCCAGCTCGGTTGGCAGAATATCGCCACCGCCCTCTTTTACCGTCACGCGGCACTGCCCGCAGGAACCGCCGCCGCCGCAGGCTGAGGAGACAAAAATGCCGTTACCGGAGAGCGTGTTGAGCAGCTTGTCTCCCGCCGGCGTGCGGATCTGATTCTGCGGCTCGTCGTTAATATCAATGACCACGTCGCCGGAATTCACCAGCTTCGCGCGCGCCGCCAGAATAAGCCCTGACAGCACCAGTACAATCAGCGTGAACATCACCACGCCAAGGATAATTTCCATCTGTTTGCCCTTATAGCTGCACACCGGAGAAGGACATAAAGCCCAGCGCCATCAGCCCGGTGGTGATAAAGGTGATCCCCAAGCCACGCAGACCCGCAGGCACGTTGGCATACTTCATTTTCTCGCGGATCCCCGCCATGGTGACAATCGCCAGCATCCAGCCGATGCCGGAACCAAAACCGTACACTACGGATTCGCTGAAGTTGTAATCACGCTGCACCATAAACGAGACGCCGCCAAAGATGGCGCAGTTCACCGCGATCAGCGGCAGGAAGATCCCCAGCGCGTTGTAGAGCGACGGGAAATACTTATCGAGGATCATCTCGAGGATTTGCACCAGCGCCGCGATCACTCCGATAAAGGTGATGAAGTTCAGGAAGCTGAGATCAACTCCTTCCACCAGCGCGCCGTCCCGCAGCACAAAGTTGTACACCAGATTGTTGATCGGTACAGATAAGCCGAGCACCACGGTGACCGCGATACCGAGACCAAATGCCGTCGACACTTTTTTGGAAACTGCAAGGAACGTACACATGCCGAGGAAAAACGCGAGCGCCATGTTTTCAACAAACACCGCCCGCACAAACAAACTCAGGTAATGAGCCATCGTCGGTTACTCCTTTTCCTGCTGTTCTGGTTTCAACGTACGAATCAGCCAGATCAACAAACCGATAATGAAAAATGCGCTGGGAGCCAGCAGGAACAGGCCGTTTGGCAGATACCATCCACCGTTTTGCACCGTGTCCAGCACCGTGATGCCAAACAGCTTGCCGCTGCCAATCAGCTCGCGCAGGAACCCAACGGTCAGGAGGATCACGCCGTAGCCAAGGCCGTTGCCGATGCCGTCCATAAAGCTCGCCAGCGGCGGCATTTTCATGGCGTAGGCTTCCGCACGCCCCATGACGATACAGTTGGTGATGATCAGCCCGACAAACACCGAGAGCTGCTTTGAGGTTTCATAGGCGAAGGCGCGCAGCAGCTGATCGACCACGATCACCAGCGAGGCGATGATCGCCATCTGTACGATGATCCTCACGCTGTTGGGAATGTGGTGGCGGATCATCGAGATAAACATGCTGGAGAATGCCGTGACCAGTGTGACCGCCAGCGTCATTACCACCGCCGTTTCCAGCTTGGTCGTTACCGCCAGAGCGGAACAGACGCCCAGCACCTGGAGCGTGATCGGGTTATTGGCGAGCAGTGGGCCAATGAGCACCTTTTTAACTTCTTTCAGTTCACCGGTATCAGCCATTGTTCAGCGCTCCTTCACGTACGTTTTTCAGGAAAGGACCAAAGCCCAGCTCGCCCATCCAGAAATCAAAACTGTGCTGCACGCCTTTTGATGTGAGCGTTGCGCCGGAAAGCCCGTCAACGGCGTAGTCGTCACCGGGACGTGCCGCCCCTTTCATCACCTTCAGCGCAGGCAGACCGTTATCGTCGAGCACTTTCTTGCCGACAAACTGTGCCCGCCAGTTAGGGTTCTCAACTTCGCCACCCAGCCCCGGCGTTTCGCCCTGGTCGTAATACGTAATGCCTTTTACGGTGCGCCCATCGGTATCAAGGGCCACAAACGCGTACATCATTGACCACAGACCGTTACCGTAAATAGGCAGTACCACTTCCTGAATACGTTTTTGGGGGTCGCGAACCAGATAGATTTCGGCCAGGTTGCTGCGACGCTTAATCCCGGCGGGATCTTGCGATGCCTCCAGCGTCAGGCTCATCTGCGGATCTTTAAGCGCCAGCGCCTGGTTGAATTTTGCCGGGTCTTTATCCAGCAGTTCACCCGTTTTTAAATCCACCAGACGCGCCGAAATACGTTCAGCAAAGACGGCCGAAACGTCATCTGCGCTCATTCCTTCCTGCATCAGTCCGGCGACGGCCAGAATGTTGCGCTGTTTATCCAGCGCACGTTGCTCCTGCTGCAGGGGTTTTAACCCCACGGCGGAACCGGCCACGACAATAGAACAGACCAGACAGAGCACCAGCACCACCAGCAGCGTTTTGCTGATGCTGTCGTTATTTTTAACCTCAGCCACGCGCCTTCCTCCGCTTAATGTTGGCCCGCACCACCAGGTAATCGAAGAGCGGCGCAAACAGGTTGGCAAACAGAATGGCCAGCATCATCCCTTCCGGGTACGCCGGGTTAACCACGCGGATCAGGACGCACATCGCGCCAATGAGCACGCCATAGCTCCATTTACCTTTGTCAGTAAACGAGGCAGAGACGGGGTCCGTCGCCATGAACATCATGCCGAACGCGAAGCCACCCAGCACCAGATGCCAGTACCACGGCATGGAGAACATCGGATTGGTAGTCGAGCCGATTACGTTGAACAGGGTGGCAGTCAGCACCATGCCGATCATCACGCCCGCAACGATCCGCCAGGAGGCCACGCGACCAAAAAGAATGATCGCGCCGCCAAGCAAAATCATTAGCGTAGAGACTTCTCCGATAGAGCCCGGAATATTGCCAATAAAGGCATCAAACCAGGTGACTGGCTGACCCGTTGCGTTGTTAACCAGCATTTCGCCGCCGTGTGCCGCCCACTGTGAAAGCGGCGTCGCGCCGGAAAAACCGTCTGCCGCCGTCCACACGAGGTCGCCCGAGATTTGCGCCGGATAAGCAAAGAACAGAAACGCGCGTCCCGCCAGCGCCGGGTTGAGGAAGTTCCGCCCGGTGCCGCCGAAGATCTCTTTGGCTATCACCACGCCGAAGCTGATGCCAAGCGCCGCCTGCCAGAGCGGTAGCGTTGGGGGAACAATCAGGGCAAACAGGATAGAGGTAACGAAGAAGCCTTCATTGATCTCATGTTTACGGATAATGGCAAACAGCACTTCCCAAAAGCCGCCCACGACGAATACCGTGATGTAAATCGGCAGGAAGAACACCGCGCCCAGCGTCATCATGCTGATCCAGCCCGCGTCTGGCGCAAAGATCACCCCTAACGACTGGGCCAGACGGTAGTGCCAGTCGGACTGGATCACCTGCGCCAGCTGCTGTGCATCGTACATGTGGTGCAGCGCCGGAATGGTCTGCAGGCCGACGTTATACATGCCCCAGAACATCGCCGGGAAGACGGCAAACCACACCAGAATCATCATCCGCTTAAGGTCGATGGCGTCGCGAACGTGCGCCGCCCCCTTCGTCACCAGGCCCGGCGTGTAGAAAATGGTCGTCGTTGCTTCATATAACGGGTAGTACTTTTTGAGCTTCCCTTCGGTAAAGTGCGGCTCAATTTTTTCAAAGAGGTGTTTTAAGCCCATCGGTTATCCTTCCTGCTCAATGCGGGTTAACACCTCGCGCAATACCGGTCCATATTCGTATTTGCCCGGACAGACATAGGTACAGAGCGCCAGATCTTCTTCGTCAAGCTCCAGACAGCCCAGCGCCTGCGCGCCGTCGGTATCGCCGGCCAGAAGATCGCGCAGCAGCACGGTGGGAAGAATATCCAGCGGCATGACGCGCTCGTAGTTGCCAATCGGGACCATGGCGCGCTCGCCACCGTGCGTGCTGGTTGAGAAGTTAAACAGCTTATTACGCAGGAAGTGGCCCAGCGTGGTTCGGGTGACGGAGTATTTTTCTGCGCCTGGCAGAACCCAGCCAAACAGCTCTTTCTCCCGCCCTTCCTGCACAATGCTGACCTGCAAATGGAAACGTCCCAGGTACGCGTGCGCATTGGCAGCATGGCGTCCGCTGAGGACCGAGCCGGAAATCAGGCGGTTTTCGCCCTCTTTCGTTTCCCCCACCAGCAGTTCGTTGATGTCAGCGCCCAGCAGCGTTTTCACCAGGCGCGGGTTTGCAGCCTGCGGTCCGCCGATGGCGATTATCCGTTCAGCGCAGAGTTCCCCCGTAGTAAAGAGCTTACCGATGGCGATGACGTCCTGATAATTAAGGTGCCAGACCTGTTTCGTCAGGCTGACTGGCTCAAGGAAATGGATGTGCGTCCCGGCCAGCCCCGCCGGATGCGGGCCAGAAAATTCATTAAACGTGACCTGCCCCAGCGGATGGCCGCCAAGCTTGCCGCCGCCGGCCTGACAAACGTGCACTTTTCCGGGCGTGAGGCGGGTTAGAATTGTGAGTCCTGCATCAAAAGCTTTTCGCTGCGCCAGGATAACCGGTTCCGGGTCCACGCTGAGCGGGTTGGTGTCGATGGCCGTGACGAAAATCGCGGCCGGTTCCGTGCCCGGAACAGGGGATTTGCTGAAGGGGCGCGTACGAAGCGCGGTCCATAAACCGGACGCCAGGAGCTGATTCTGAACGGCGTCACGGTTCAGCGACGCGAGCTCTGCGGCGTCGTAATGGGCAAATTCACGCTTTTCATCGCCCTCAATGCGGATAACCACCGACTGCAGAACGCGCCGCTCGCCACGGTTGATGGCCACAACGGTGCCGCTCGCGGGGGCTGTGAACATCACGCCGGGATTTTTTTTGTCCTCAAAGAGCGTCTGTCCTTTGATAACGCGCTCGCCCTCCTGTACCAGCATTGAAGGACGCATACCCAGGTAGTCTTCGCCCAAAATGGCGACATGACGGACACTTGCGCCTGTCGAAACGTGCTGCGCTGGCACGCCTGCAATCGGCAGATCAAGTCCTTTTTTAATTTTAAACATGTGGTTAGCAGGTTTCCATGAACAACAATCCAGTGGGCGCAAAGTGTAACATTTTCCCCTTCCCGCGGGCAGGGAATCCGCCGTCGCGCGCGCCAAATTGCGAGCTAATGCGCAAAGTTCCTGGAGCCATCGCAATTTTGATGGTTTATAAAGTAAAACTAATTTGTAAACTCACCGCCCGGCTCTTGCGAAAATCTATAGCGGTGCTAATGTGAGCGCTCCTAACAGAATAATCTGATTTCGGGTCTCTTTTGCCGTCCTGGCAAGTTGGTCATGGTTTTATCAAGGAACTAGTAGTATGCGTAAAATCGCATTGTTCATTGCGATGCTTCTGATGCCGTGCATGTCGTTTGCCGGACTGCTCAGCAGTAATAGCTCAACGACGCCGGTCAGCAAGGAATATAAACAGCAGTTAATGGGATCGCCGGTTTATATTCAGATCTTCAAGGAAGAGCGCACTCTCGATCTGTTTGTCAAAATGGGCGAGACATATCAGCTGCTTGATAGTTACAAAATTTGTAACTACTCCGGCGGACTGGGGCCAAAACAGCGTCAGGGCGATTTCAAAAGTCCGGAAGGGTTCTACAACGTTCAGCGCAGCCAGCTCAAGCCTGACAGCCGCTTCTATAAAGCCATTAACATCGGCTTCCCGAATGCCTATGACCGTGCACACGGTTATGAAGGTAAATATCTGATGATCCACGGTGCCTGCGTGTCTATCGGCTGTTATGCGATGACCGACTCCGGCATTGATGAGATTTTCCAGTTCGTGACGGGCGCGCTGGTCTTTGGGCAGCCTAACGTACAGGTCAGCATCTATCCGTTCCGCATGACGGACGCCAACATGGCGCGTCACAAGTACTCATACTACGCGGATTTCTGGAAACAGCTGAAGCCGGGTTACGACTACTTTGAGCAGACCCACAAGCCACCGGTGGTCTCTATCGTAGATGGCCGTTACGTGGTCAGCAAACCGCTGAGCCACGAAGTCGTCCATCCACAGCTGGCGTCAAATTACACGGTCCCCGAGACAAAATAGCACCCACTCGCCTGGCATAATCTTTTGCCAGGTTTCGTTGCCCGTCAGCGGCTGCGTTGCAATAACAGTGACCACATCGTTCGGTGTGGTCTCCTTCTGAAAGTCTATCTCCACATCCTGATCCAGCAGCGTCGCCACGCCAAACGGCGGGTGATCCAGAACAGATTCGTCGAGCAGAACGCCATCACATAGCGGCCGTCAGAGAGCAGCATGTTGAACACGCCTTTTTCACGCAGTTCAGACGCCAGCGTCGCGATGTATTTGAATACGGCAGTCATGTTGCCGGGCGTGCGGGGATAGCGCTCCGTCAGCTTGTGCAGCAGCCAGCAGAAGGCTTTTTCGCTGTCCGTTTCGCCGACCGGGCGGAAATTGCCCGTCTCCAGCGACTTATAGCCCGTGAGCTGCCCGTTGTGCGCGTAGGTCCAGTTTCGGCCCCACAGCTCGCGGGTAAACGGATGGGTATTTTCCAGCGCTACTTCGCCACGGTTAGCCTGACGGATGTGGGCGATTACCGAGCGGGACTTGATCGGGTAGTCCTGCACCAGTTTGGCAATCGGTGAGTTAAAGCTGGGCTGTGGATCTTTGAACGTGCGACACCCTTTGCCTTCGTAGAAGGTGATGCCCCAGCCGTCTTTATGCGGCCCGGTTCCTCCACCGCGCTGAACCAGCCCGGTGAAACTAAAGCAGATATCGGTTGGCACATTGGCGCTCATCCCGAGCAGTTCGCACATACAGCACCTCCACAAAACGCCTTAACGCGGGAAGGCGTAATTGTTGCAGCCAGTTTGGATTCGGACAGCGCGCAGAAACCGGAGCGTACACGTAGTACGTGAGGATTTCGAGCACTGCCCGGATTCAAAATGGCAAATAAAATAGCCTTCTTACTTAACCATCTCTTTTTCGATCAGCTGGATCAGGATGTGGATCACTTTGATGTGAATTTCCTGAATGCGGTCAGCATAACCGAAGTGCGGAACGCGAATTTCGACATCCGCCGTACCGTCCATCTTACCGCCATCTTTACCGGTCAGGGTGATGACCTTCATCCCTTTTTCACGCGCGGCGGCGATCGCTTTGATCACGTTGCCGGAGTTGCCAGAAGTAGAGATCCCCAGCAGCACGTCGCCTTCACGGCCTACCGCTTCAACATAGCGGGAGAAGATGTGGTCGTAACCGAAGTCGTTGCCTACGCAGGAGATGTGGCTCACGTCGGAAATCGCAATCGCCGGGTAGCCCGGACGGTTTTCGCGATAGCGTCCGGTCAGCTCTTCTGCGAAGTGCATAGCGTCACAGTGGGAACCGCCGTTACCGCAGGAGAGCACTTTGCCACCGGCTTTGAAGCTGTCGGCAAGCAGGACCGCTGCGCGCTGAATAGCGTGAATATTGGCATCATCTTTCAGAAAGTTCGCCAGCGTTTCCGCCGCTTCGTTCAGTTCGTTACGAATAAGATCCTGGTACATGAGGATAATCCTTCAGTATTGATGAAATAACACAGTGGAGTGTACCGGATAGCGGGAAAAGCGAGAAGCTAAAGCCATGCGAAACGTCCGGCGTTTTGATTTTTTGTGCCGGCTAAAACGCGAACAATGTGAACCAAGTTGTAATTATTTTGTAAACACATTGCTAAAGGAAATAACATCAACTACAACCATATCATCACAAGTGGTCAGACCTCCTACAAGCAAGGGAGCTTTTCTTTATGATGATTTTGAGCATTCTCGCAACCGTTGTTCTGCTCGGTGTGTTGTTCTATCACCGCGTGAGTTTATTCCTGAGCAGCCTGATTCTTCTGGCCTGGACCGCTGCGCTTGGCGCCGCAGGCCTCTGGAATATCTGGCTTTTAGTCCCTCTTGCCATCATTCTTCTGCCGTTTAACCTGGCCCCGATGCGTAAATCAATGATCTCTGCGCCGGTGTTCAAAGGCTTCCGCAAAGTGATGCCGCCCATGTCGCGTACCGAGAAAGAAGCGATTGATGCGGGCACCACCTGGTGGGAAGGCGATCTGTTCCAGGGCAACCCGGACTGGAAAAAGCTGCATAACTATCCGCAGCCGCGCCTGACCGCTGAAGAACAGGCCTTTATTGACGGCCCGGTGGAAGAAGCGTGCCGTATGGCCAACGACTTTGCCATCACTCATGAAATGGCCGATCTGCCGCCAGAGCTGTGGGCGTATCTGAAAGAACATCGCTTCTTCGCGATGATCATCAAGAAAGAGTACGGCGGTCTGGAATTCTCCGCTTACGCTCAGGCTCGCGTCCTGCAAAAGCTGGCAGGCGTCTCCGGGATCCTGGCGATTACCGTTGGCGTGCCTAACTCCTTAGGCCCGGGCGAACTGCTGCAGCATTACGGTACCGAAGAGCAGAAAGATCACTACCTGCCGCGTCTGGCACGCGGTCAGGAAATCCCATGCTTCGCGCTGACCAGCCCGGAAGCGGGCTCCGATGCAGGCGCGATCCCGGACACCGGCGTGGTCTGCATGGGCGAGTGGCAGGGCGAGCAGGTGCTGGGCATGCGCCTGACCTGGAACAAGCGTTATATCACCCTGGCGCCAATCGCCACCGTGCTGGGTCTGGCCTTTAAGCTCTCTGACCCGGAAAAACTGCTGGGCGGTGAAGAAGATCTGGGCATTACCTGCGCGCTGATCCCAACCTCTACCCCAGGCGTTGAAATTGGTCGTCGTCACTTCCCGCTGAACGTGCCGTTCCAGAACGGTCCGACCCGCGGTCAGGACATCTTTGTGCCGATTGACTACATCATCGGCGGTCCGAAAATGGCCGGTCAGGGCTGGCGTATGCTGGTGGAATGTCTGTCCGTGGGCCGCGGCATTACCCTGCCGTCGAACTCAACCGGCGGTCTGAAGTCGGTCGCGATGGGGATTGGCGCTTACGCTCATATCCGCCGTCAGTTCAAAATCTCCATCGGCAAGATGGAAGGTATCGAAGAGCCGCTGGCGCGTATCGCGGGCAACGCCTACGTGATGGATGCCGCGGCTTCTCTGATTACCTACGGTATTATGCTGGGCGAAAAACCGGCCGTGCTGTCCGCGATTGTGAAGTATCACTGTACCCACCGCGCGCAGCAGTCGATCATTGACGCGATGGATATCGCGGGCGGTAAAGGCATTATGCTCGGCGAAGGCAACTTCCTGGCGCGCGGCTATCAGGGCGCACCGATTGCCATCACCGTGGAAGGGGCAAACATCCTGACCCGCAGCATGATGATCTTCGGTCAGGGCGCAATCCGCTGCCATCCGTACGTGCTGGAAGAGATGGCTGCCGCGCAGAACAACGACGTGGATGCCTTCGATAAGCTGCTCTTCAAACATATCGGTCACGTGGGCAGCAACAAGGTGCGCAGCTTCTGGCTGGGCCTGACGCGCGGTCTTACCAGCGCGACGCCGACCGGCGATGCGACCAAACGTTACTACCAGCATCTGAACCGTCTTAGCGCCAACCTGGCTCTGCTGTCTGACGTCTCCATGGCGGTGCTGGGCGGTAGCCTGAAGCGTCGCGAGCGTATCTCTGCCCGTCTGGGGGATGTGCTGAGCCAGATCTTCCTGGCCTCTGCGGTCCTGAAGCGTTACGACGATGAAGGCCGTCAGGAAGCGGATCTGCCGCTGGTACACTGGGGCGTTCAGGATGCGATGTATCAGGCTGAACAGGCGATTGACGACCTGCTGGCGAACTTCCCGAACCGCTTCGTGGCGGGCGCTCTGCGCGCGGTGATCTTCCCGACCGGTCGTCACCATCTGGCGCCGTCCGACAAGCTGGACCACAAGGTGGCGAAGATCCTGCAGGTACCGAGCGCAACCCGCTCCCGTATCGGTCGTGGTCAGTATCTGACGCCGACGCCGCATAACCCGGTGGGTCTGCTGGAAGAGGCGCTGCTGGACGTGATGGCTGCCGATCCGATTCACCAGAAAATCTGTAAACAGCTGGGCAAAAACCTGCCGTTTACCCGTCTGGACGAACTGGCAAAACAGGCGCTGGCCGGCGGCATTATCAATAAAGATGAAGCCGCTCTGCTGGTGAAAGCCGAAGAGAGCCGTCTGCGCAGCATTAACGTGGATGATTTCGAACCGGACGAGCTGGCGACGCAGCCGGTAAAGCTGCCGGAGAAGCACCGCAAGCCTGAAGCGGCGTAACGCGTTTCGCTTATACAAACCCCGCCCCGCGCGGGGTTTTTTATTGCCACATTTTCTCGTAATGACGTGCTACAGTGTCAAAAAGCGGTCTTTTGAGGAGTCTGTATCGTGCCTGGTTTGAAGATTTCGATTTTGCAGCAACCTTTAGTGTGGATGGATGGCCCCGCCAACCTGCGCCACTTCGATCGTCAACTGGAAGACATTACCGGGCGTGATGTGATTGTCCTGCCGGAGATGTTCACGACCGGCTTCGCCATGGAAGCGGCACAGCAGTCAATGCCGCAGGATGAGGTGGTCGCCTGGATGCACGCCAAAGCGCAGCAGACCAACGCGCTGATCGCCGGGAGCGCCGCCCTGCAAACGGATCGCGGGCCGGTGAACCGCTTCCTGCTGGTGGAGCCGGAAGGGAAAGTGCATTTTTACGATAAACGCCACCTGTTCCGCATGGCGGATGAGCATCATCACTATGAAGCGGGTCACGAGCGCGTGGTGTTCGAGTGGCGCGGCTGGCGTATTTTGCCGCTGGTTTGCTACGACCTGCGCTTCCCGGTGTGGTCGCGCAACCGCAACGATTACGACCTGGCGCTGTATGTTGCCAACTGGCCTGCACCGCGCTCCCTGCACTGGCAGTCACTGCTGGTGGCGCGCGCGATTGAGAACCAGGCGTACGTGGTGGGCTGTAACCGCGTGGGAACCGACGGCAACGGGCATCACTACCGCGGCGACAGCCGGGTAGTGAATCCGCAGGGCGAGATCATTGCCACCGCCGAGCCGCATCAGGCGACGCGCATTGATGCGGAGCTGTCGTTGACGGCGCTGCAGGAGTATCGCGAGAAGTTTCCGGCCTGGCAGGATGCGGATCCGTTTAGCATTGGGTGAAATGTTCCCCTCACCCCGCCCCTCTCCCTCAAGGGAGAGGGGGGCGTCCGTGCAGGCATTATTTTGTGGGGACCCTTCAGCCCCTTTGGGAGAGGAAGGATAAATCATTAACTCACCAGCGCCTGCCCGTCTTTGCGGCTTTCCGTCGCGGCCACGTAGTGGCCTTCCGGCAGGCGGTAAATCACCTGCGCACCGCCGAAGTTGTAATCCTGAAGCGGATCTTCCACCACGATCTGATGCCCCCGCTCGCGCAGCGCGGCGATAGTATTGCGATCGAAGGTCGATTCAACGATCACCTCCCTGCCCTGCACTACGCGCCAGCGCGGGGCATCAATTGCCGCCTGTGGGTTTTGCCCGTGCAGCATAATGCGCAGCGCCATCTGCATGTGCCCCTGCGCCTGCATCGGGCCGCCCATCACGCCGAAGGACATCAGCGGCTGGCCGTTGCCGTCCATCGCAAAGCCCGGAATGATGGTGTGGAACGGTCGCTTGCTGCCCGCCAGCGCGTTCGGGTGATTGGGATCCAGCACAAACCCGCATCCCCGGTTTTGCAGGCTGATCCCGGTATCCGGCACCACAATGCCTGAACCGAAGCCCATGTAGTTGGACTGAATAAACGACACCATCATCCCGCTGGCGTCGGCGGTGCTGATGTAGACCGTGCCGCTCTGGGTCGGGGAACCGTAGACAAAATCAGAGGCGTGCTCGTGATTGATAAGCGCCGCGCGCGACTTCAGATAATGGTCGCTCAGCAGCTCTTTCGCCGCGAACGCCATATGGTCTTCATCCGCCACGTAGCGGTCGAGATCCGCCAGCGCCAGCTTCATCGCCTCAATGGACAGGTGCAGGGACTGCACGGAATCCGGATGATGCTTCTCAATGCCGCACTGCTCCAGAATGCCGAGCGCAATCAGCGTGGCGATCCCCTGGCCATTTGGCGGCAATTCCTGCACCGAACCGCCCGCGAAGTCGCGCGACAGCAGCTCTACCCAGTCCACGCGATGGTTTGCCAGATCTTCAGCCGTCAGGTGTGCGCCGTGTTCTTTGGCGAAAGCGGCAATTTTCTGCGCCAGCTCGCCGCGGTAAAAGGCTTCACCGTTGGTGCGGGCAATCAGTTCCAGCGAGTTCGCCTGCGCCGGGTTACGGAAGATTTCCCCCACGCGCGGGGCGCGGCCTTCCGGCGCGAAACAGGCGCTAAAACCCGGCTGATCTTTCAGCTTGCTATAGCCGCGCTGCCAGAGATGGCCAATCAGCGGGGAGACAGGGAAACCGTTGCGCGCGTAGTCAATGGCAGGCTGCGCCAGCGTGGTCAGCGGCAGCGTGCCGAAGCGTTCCGCCAGCGCCACCCAGCCGGATACCGCGCCCGGCACGGTCACCGCGTCCCAGCCAATTTCCGGCACCGCGGTTTTTCCGGCAAACAGATCCGCATGCCAGCTCGCAGGCGAACGACCGGACGCGTTCAGGCCGTGCAGCTTTTCACCGTCCCAGACGATGGCAAAGGCGTCGCTGCCGATCCCGTTGCCGGTCGGCTCAACCACCGTCAGCGCCATCGCGGCGGCAATGGCCGCATCAACGGCGTTGCCGCCCAGCTGCAGCATTTTCATTCCCGCCTGTGCCGCCAGCGGCTGCGACGTGGCGACGGCGTTACGGCCCAGCATTGGCGGGCGGCGTGAAGCGTAACCGGACGTAAAATCAAGCGCTTTGGTCATCATGACTCCTTAGTCGTGGCGCGGATCGAGCGCATCGCGCAGCCCGTCGCCGAGTAAATTAAAGCCCTGCACGGCGAGGAAAATCGCCACGCCGGGGAAAACGGACATCCACGGCGCCTGCTCCAGAAACCCTTTCGCGGTGTTGAGCATGGAGCCCCATGACGGATTGGGCGGCTGCTGCCCCAGCCCTAAAAACGACAGGCTGGCTTCGGCGATAATCGCTGAGGCAATCGCCAGCGTGGCCTGCACCAGGATCGGCGACATCACGTTCGGCAGGACGTATTTGACGATAATCCAGCGATCCGGCAGACCAATCGCCCGCGCGCCGTCGATATACTCTTCGTTGCGAATAGCGATCACCTGACCGCGCGTCAGGCGGGCGAAGATCGGCATCGCCGAAAGACCGATGGCGATCATCGCGTTGGTCAGGCTCGGGCCCAAAAATGCCCCCAGCGCGATCGCCATGATCAGGAACGGACAGGCCAGCAGCGCCTCGATAAACCGCGAGATCACCCCGTCCCACATCTTCTGGAAGTAACCCGCCACCAGCCCCAGCGGCACGCCGATGACCACCGCGATAACGACCGACATACAGCCCGCCATCAGCGAGGTGCGAGCTCCCCAGATTATGCGGGATAAAATGTCGCGCCCCAGCTCGTCGGTGCCGAACCAGTACATCGCCGACGGCGCTTTGCGCACCGCCAGGAAGTTAGCTTTGACCGGGTCGAACGGGGCGATCCACGGCGCCAGCAGCGCCACCAGCACAAAGAAGCCCACCACCACCGCGCCAATCACCGCGCTTTTGTTGGCGAGGAATTTCTTCAGCACCCGGTTTTGCGCGCGCGGCAGCGCGGGCGTAACGGTTTGCGTCGTCAGTTCCGCCATGGTTAACCTCGCATTTTCGGGTTGATAAGGACGTAAAGCACGTCGGCCAGCAGGTTCAGCATCAGGAAGCCGATCGCCACGATCAGCACCACGCCCTGTACCACCGCGTAGTCACGGTTAAATACCGAGTCGACGATCATCTTGCCGAAGCCCGGAATGGTGAAGACCTGCTCGGTCAGCACCGCGCCGCCCAGCAGCTCGCCGAACAGCAGCGTAGTGAGGGTGATGACCGGCACCAGCGCGTTGCGAAACGCGTGCTTTAGGATCACCGCCTTCGGCAGCAGCCCTTTCGCCCGCGCGGTACGGATGTAATCCGCTTTCAGCACGGCAATCATCGAGGCGCGGGTGTGGCGCATCAGCGTCGCCGCGAGGCCGGTTCCGAGCACGGACGCGGGCAACAGCAGCGTGCGCAGGTTCTGAAGCGGATCTTCACTGAACGGCACGTAGCCGGATGCGGGCAGCCACTGCAGGTTCACCGAAAAGACCAGTATCAGCAGGATCCCCAGCCAGAAGTGCGGGATCGAGATCCCCGAGATCGCCACGAAGTTCGCCCCGTGATCGACCCAGCTGTTTTTGTTCACCGCCGCGAGGATCCCCATGCTGATGCCAAACACCAGCGCGATAATCATCGCCAGCAGGGACAACTCCAGCGTGACCGGCAGCTTGCTGGCGATCAGCTGCGTCACCGGTTCGTGCGTGCGTAAGGAGACGCCCAGATCGCCCTGCAGCGCCCGCGTCAGCCAGTGGAAATACTGCACGGGGATCGGCGCATCGAGGTTCAGCTCCGCACGCAACTGGGCGATGACCGCCGGGTCGCGCTCCTCCCCGGCCATGGCGATCAGCGGGTCGCCGGGCAGCAGCTTTTGCAGTCCGAACACCATCATGCTCACCAGCAGCAGGGTTGGTATAGCCAGCAGCAGACGTTTGCAAATCAGTTCCAGCATGGGTTCTCCTCAGGACCTTTATTTCGCCAGCGTCAAACCCGCCAGACGCACGATGCCGTCCGGGTACGGCTTAAAGCCCTGCACGCTTTTGTTCAGACCGAAAATGCGCGGCTCGAAGTAGAGGTAGGCAATCGGCATGTCGGTTTGCAGCTGCTTCACCACCTTGTCGTACAGCGGCTGGCGTGCGGCCTGATCGGTGCTCTGGCGCGCCTGGGTCAGCCACTCATCGACCTGCGCGTTGCTGTAGCGGCCGTCGTTCAGCGTGCCTTTGCTGTGGATAAAGCCGTAGATGCTGCCGTCCGGATCCGGACGACCCGACCAGCCGGAGAAGCTCAGCTGATAGTCGCCGCTCTGCTGTCGATCCAGCAGCGTGGCGAATTCAGTCATCTGCAGGTTCAGGTTAAATCCGGCCTCGGCGACCATCGCCTGCAGCACCTGGCCCACCTGCTGTGAGGTTGGGTTGTTCGGCACCAGCAGGTTGACGGTGAGCGGCGCGGTGACGCCTGCCGCTTTCAGCAGCGCTTTAGCCTTGTCGACGTCACGCGGCGGGACTGGCAGGTTGACGTGATACGGGCTGACCGGGGAAAACGCCTGGTTTGCCGGGGTGTAAAGCCCTTCGAAGACCACCTGGTTCAACGCATCGCGGTCGATGGCCTGTGAAAACGCCTCGCGCACGCGGGCGTCCTTGAACGGATCGTTGGCCGGCACCTTGCCGTTGTTGATGTTGAAGGTGATGCCCTGATAGCCCAGGCCCGTCACCTTCGCCAGCGCCAGCTTGCTGTCGGCTTCGACGGTTTTAACGTCGCTTGCGGCGATGCCTTCGGTCAGGTCAAGATCGCCCGCGCGCAGGTTCGCGAGGCGCACGGAGGCATCCGGGATCGGCAGATAGATGATTTTGTCGAAGTGGTAGGCGCCTTTGTTCCAGTAGTTGTCGAAGCGGGTCAGCACGATGCGGTCCTGGGACACGCGGCTGTCGAATTTATACGGGCCGGAGCAGACCGGGTGGGCGGCAAAGTCAGGCTTTTTGGCCGCCTCGGGGGCCATCATCGCGCCCGCGCGGTCGGTGAGCTGCATCAGCAGAGCGGCATCGGGGGTCTTCAGGTGCAGCGCAATCTGCATCGGGCCGGTGACCTCGACCGATTCAACGGAAGAGATCTCGCTTTTACGCAGAGAGCCTTTTAAGGTCAGGGCGCGGTCGAGGTTGTATTTTGCGGCGGCGGCATCGAATTTCTCACCGTCGTGGTAGGTGACGCCTTCGCGCAGATTGAGCGTCAGGGTTTTACCGTCGTCACTCCACGCCCAGTCTTTAGCCAGGCCGGGGACGACCTTCAGATTTTCATCCACGTCCACCAGCCTGTCGCACAGGGAGGCAAAGACGAAGCGGCCATAGTAGGTGCGCGCCAGATGCGGGTCGAGCATGTCCGGGTCAGCGCCCAGGCCGATCCGCAGCACGCTTTCAGAATGGGCGGGCAGCGCCGCGCCAAGCAACATAACACTTCCCAGTACGGTCAAAAGAGAATTACGCATTGTCATTATCATGAGTTCCTTGAAGGAAGGGACGAGTGGGTGGCCGCGTGTTCAAACAGCGCGCGGCGGCGCAGAAAGGCGGCGGATGGCGGTGCGATCTGAATAATGCTGCGATCGCGGTTGATCTCCTGCCAGCGATGACAGGCAACCTGACGTCCACCGTCGAGCACCTGATTGATCGGCTCAACCTGGCGGCATTCATCGGTAACGTACGGGCAGCGGGTGTGGAAACGGCAGCCGGACGGCGGGCTGGCCGGGTTGGGCAGATCCCCCTGCAGCAGCGGCGCGTCGCGTTCAACGCCCGGCTGCATCTGCGGTGCCGAGGCGATCAATGCCTGCGTATAGGGGTGCAGCGGCGCGTCAAAAATCTCGTCGACGGTGGCAAGCTCGACGATTTGCCCGAGATACATGACCGCCACGCGGTCGCTCATATGGCGGATCACCGCCAGGCCGTGGGCGACAATCACCATCGTCAGCCCCAGCTGGTGCTTCAGGCTTTCCAGCAGGTTGACCACCTGCGCCTGAACGGAGACGTCCAGCGCGGACACCGGCTCATCGCCCAGCAGCAGCTTCGGTCCCGAGGCCAGCGCGCGCGCAATGCCGATACGCTGGCGCTGCCCGCCGGAAAACTCGTGCGGATAGCGCCCGGCCCAGGCGGCAGGCAGGCCAACGGTTTTGAGCAGCTCGGCAACGCGGTACTGGCGATCCGCTTTTTTCATGTTCTGATGCAGCCACAGCGGCTCCCCGACGATCTGCTCCACCGTCATGCGCGGGTTGAGCGAGGCGAAGGGATCCTGGAAGATAATCTGCAGCTCGCGCCGGAGCTGGTTCAGGCGGGCACCGGAGGCGTCGGTGATCTCTTCCCCCTGGTAAAACACGCGCCCTTCGCTGGCGGCCAGCAGGCGCAACAGCAGACGACCGAGGGTAGATTTCCCGGAGCCGGACTCGCCGACGATCGCCAGCGTTTCGCCCGGCATCACGGCAAGCGAAACGCGATCGACCGCGGTGACAAACCGTGCCGGGGTAAAGAGTTTTTTGGGGCCGGGGAAAATCTTGCTGAGGTCACGGGCTTCAAGAATGGGCATGGTCATGCGATTTCTCCCAGGGCAATGTGCTGTTCGAGCGGCACGCGGAAGCAGGCGACCTGATGGCCCGCGCCGAGCGCGGTGAGCTGCGGTTTTTCAGCATGGCAGCGCGACTGCGCAAACGGACAGCGGGTGGCAAAACGGCAGCCTTTCGGCATGGATTCCGGGAGCGGGACCGATCCGGGAATGGTGGAGAGCTGGCCCTTGCGTGCGCCAAGTGAAGGAATCGAGCCCATCAGGCCGATGGTGTACGGATGCTGCGGGTCGGCAAAGATGGCCTCCACGCTCCCCTGCTCCACCACCTGTCCGGCATACATCACCGCTACCTGCTGGGCGACTTCTGCTACGACGCCTAAATCGTGGGTTATCATCAGCACCGCCGTGCCGGTTTCCTCTTTTAAGGCGTTGAGCAAGGCGAGGATTTGCGCCTGGATGGTGACGTCGAGCGCAGTGGTGGGCTCGTCGGCAATCAGCAGTTTGGGATGGTTAATCAGCGCCATCGCAATCATCACCCGCTGGCGCATGCCGCCGGAAAGCTGGTGGGGATATGCTTTCAGGCGCATCTCTGCCGCCGGGATCTGTACCTTCTCGAGGATCTGCAGCGCGACCTTCATCGCCTCTGCGCGCGAGACGTTCTGGTGCCGCATAACCGCTTCGCTAAGCTGATCCCCCAGCGTAAACGCCGGATTGAGCGAGGTCATCGGCTCCTGGAAAATCATCGCCAACTCGCTGCCGCGCAGGTCGGCATATTCCCGCGGCGAGAGCTTTCGCAGATCGTGGCGGCGAAACTGCATCTCGCCGCTGACAATCTGCGCGCTGGCGGGCAGTAACCCCATCAGCGCCAGTGAGGTGATACTTTTCCCGCAGCCGGACTCTCCCACCAGCGCCAGCGTTTCGCCCGCCCTGACGGTCAGCGAGATACCATCAAGCACGCTAGCCGGCGAGCCAGCAAACGTAACGTTGAGGTTTTGCACCCGCAATACGGGCGTGGCGTCCTTAAAGGGTATTGTCGTCATGGCGTGAAGTCGTCCTCAAGGTGGATCGCCAGAATCAGGGCGGTTTGCAGGCTGAGCAGGTGTTCGCGCATGGCGGCCGCGGCTTCATTAGGCTGGCGATGGATAATCGCAGACATGATCTTATGGTGGTGGTCGTTATAGCTGTCGACACGTTCGGGCGTGCGGGCTAATTCGCGCAGATGCTGCCAGCCCGGTTCACGCCGAACGGCATCAATGGCATCAAACAGGCCGAGCATCAGACGGTTGCCGGCCGCCTCGGCAATTGCCCGGTGAAAGGCGCTGTCCCAGAGTTCGTTGAGATCGCGGTCATCCGGGCTGACCTTGTCGATGCGTTCCAGCATGCGCTGCATGAGCGCGAGGTTTTCCCTGGTGGCACGCAGTGCCGCAAGCCGGGCTAAGCCGGGTTCGAGCTGTAGACGAGCTTCCATCACTTCCAGAAGGTTGGTCTGCTGAACCAATCCCTGAAGGGCCAGCGGTTCAACAGGTGCCGCCGGGCCAATAAAGGTCCCTTTGCCCTGCTTACGCCAGATGCGCCCCTCTTCTTCCAGCACGTCCAGCGCACGACGCACTTCACGTCGTCCTACGCCGAGAGTGTCCGACAGCTCACGTTCCGTGGGCAGCGGTATGCCTGGTGTTGACTCATGCTGGTTGATAAGCCCGCGCAGCTGCTCAAGCGCGGTGCTGGAATTTGCCAGAAACCGTGACGGTTTTTCCATATTGGTTCGCTCGCTTTCATCATTGCTTTATTTTTATTAACGATAAGTTATTGATATGGAATGAAGCTTATCGTGCTAATGATTAAGCAATAACCAAACCAATACGTAATTGGTTCGGCATATTTTTGGAAAGCAGGAGTTAACCAAATGATTCTGCGTGAATTATTTTTACAGAAAGAAACATTCTGAACGAGGTGCGAGGAGAGGTTCGATGGAGAAATGCACAACAATAGTGCAAATAATGCACTACACCTGTGCAATTGTTAATAAATTGCACCATGAATATTAACTTTATGTTAACAATAAGTGAGAGGATGAGATTACAGAAGGCTGAAACGACGAAGGCCTGAATCATTTCTGATTCAGGCCTTCTGAATAGTGGCGGAACGGACGGGACTCGAACCCGCGACCCCCTGCGTGACAGGCA
>NZ_JUMS01000118.1:0-10434 GCF_001059415.1 Enterobacter sp. 940_PEND | reverse complement strand
CCGATACGGAGCGCATTTTTGAGCGCATGGTGGGCCTCTCCCTTGTTAAGGGGTCAGTTTGGATATAGAGAATTATTGTACTATAAGTTGCTGCTCGAAATTAACGCCCATACCGGATTTGCTGATGAGTTTTTCCATGCTAGTGAAGCCAGTGCCAGAGTTGATGATCTGCCCGTCAGCATCAGCGCCGTGCTGATGGCTGAAGCCTGCAATATCGGTCTGGAACCACTGATCAGATCAAATGTTCCTGCACTGACCCGACACCGGCTGAACTGGACAAAAGCGAACTATCTGCGGGCTGAAACTATCACCAGCGCTAATGCCAGACTGGTTGATTTTCAGGCAACGCTGCCACTGGCACAGATATGGGGTGGCGGAGAAGTGGCATCTGCAGATGGAATGCGCTTTGTTACGCCAGTCAGAACAATCAATGCCGGACCGAACCGCAAATACTTTGGTAATAACAGAGGGATCACCTGGTACAACTTTGTGTCCGATCAGTATTCCGGCTTTCATGGCATCGTTATACCGGGGACGCTGAGGGACTCTATCTTTGTGCTGGAAGGCCTTCTGGAACAGGAGACCGGGCTGAATCCAACCGAAATTATGACCGATACAGCAGGTACCAGCGAACTTGTCTTTGGCCTTTTCTGGCTGCTGGGATACCAGTTTTCTCCACGCCTGGCTGATGCCGGTGCTTCGGTTTTCTGGCGAATGGACCATGATGCCAACTATGGCGTGCTGAATGATATTGCCAGAGGGCAATCAGATCCCCGAAAAATAGTCCTTCAGTGGGACGAAATGATCCGGACCGCTGGCTCCCTGAAACTGGGCAAAGTACAGGCTTCAGTGCTGGTCCGTTCATTGCTGAAAAGTGAACGTCCTTCCGGACTGACTCAGGCAATCATTGAAGTGGGGCGCATCAACAAAACGCTGTATCTGCTTAATTATATTGATGATGAAGATTACCGCCGGCGCATTCTGACCCAGCTTAATCGGGGAGAAAGCCGCCATGCCGTTGCCAGAGCCATCTGTCACGGTCAAAAAGGTGAGATAAGAAAACGATATACCGACGGTCAGGAAGATCAACTGGGCGCACTGGGGCTGGTCACTAACGCCGTCGTGTTATGGAACACTATGTATATGCAGGCAGCCCTGGATCATCTCCGGGCGCAAGGTGAAACACTGAATGATGAAGATATCGCACGCCTCTCCCCGCTTTGCCACGGACATATCAATATGCTCGGCCATTATTCCTTCACGCTGGCAGAACTGGTGACCAAAGGACATCTGAGACCATTAAAAGAGGCGTCAGAGGTAGAAAACGTTGCTTAACGTGAGTTTTCGTTCCACTGAGCGTCAGACCCCTAAATCTCACGGGCGGAAGCGGGATACTGCACGGCGGGATGCATCACGGCAGCGTCATGACATCGAGACGCGCGTGCGTCAGCAACTGACCCGCGAATACGCCACCGGCCGCTTCAGGGGCGATAAAGAAGCGCTGAAGCGTGAGGTTGAGCGCCGTGTGCAGGAGCGCATGCTGCTGTCGCGCGGGAACAACTACACGCGACTGGCCACTGTGCCCATATAACATTACCTTCCTTAAAAAATCCGGCCGGCGCCGGAGGCTTTCGCACGCCTGTTGCCCGGCTACTACGTATTATCTTATCTTCAGGCCTGCATTCCTCACCATAATTCCGGTCTTCCTGGCGTCAACGTGGCCTTAAATGTTATCGCCGGCGTCACTTCTGACGGCCGATTTCTGTTATCCACATATAACTGCAAGGGAGTATTTCATTAGGCTACAACCGTGATACGCATAAAGCACATGCCGTCGGACTTTCAAGGCGCGTGGTTCCTTTTAAACACCAGCTCTGTACCTCTTTTAAAGATCCTTTAATAAATCCTGTAAACAAATAACCTGTTCATCGCCTGCCCTGTGGACAGGCTGCGGAGAATGCCCGCCCTTGCAGCGACCTGACGGTCGCGACGGTTCGGCAACACCAAAGAGAGCTCCCATCGCTTCGCGACGGGCCCCGACCGGAGAACCAAATTAGTTACAGCATTCATAAGGAAGCTCATCATAAAACCAGCGCCGGTTTGCCGGCCAGGTGCCCCTCCCCACCACTGAAAAGCGCCGCCGCCCCCGGCCGAAGGCCGGGGAACACCATCGCTTTTAATGATGGGTGTTGTAACTACTCTTCTTCATCGCTGTGGGTGGAGCTGTGGTCAGTTGTTTAGTACACGCTCGTAAGCGGCCCTGCGGCCCGCTAACGCGGAGATACGCCCCGACTGCGGCTGTCGCCTTGCCGGGTCCACTCCGACCGCGTACAGCGGCGTCTGAGATGTTTTTCGCGGGTATGGCTTTGCAGCTACCATGTTAAGTTCCCTGGTGTCGCTGAAATAGTTGATGAACATCCCCCTAAGCGTCAGCAGCAAGCTGCCGCCGCTAAGGCCCCGGAAATCACGCCCTTTACGTCGTAAACGCCGTAAAGCCCGCTCACCGGGGTTAAAAGGGATTACCTTAATTTCTTCATTGCTGATAGCGGGTTAAGGCTAATCAGGGCAGGGGGTAGGGTGGCAGAATTTATAGCCCGGTAACCGGCTACGCCGGGCTTTCGGCGCCATTTGACTCCACAGACACATGTAACCTCATCTGGCGCCTCCATGCCGCTGACGCGGCATCCAGAAGTTTCCCGATGCTGTAAGTCTTAACGTCTGCTTTGTGCCAAAAGCGGAAGTAACTAACAGCAGTCTGTGTGAAAATACGGGGAGCAGGTTAAAGGTGCCTGGCCGTTGTTGAGGTGGAGTTGCAGGGCCGCACCTTCTATATCCTAGAAGTCGATACATCTGACGGTGTTTGTTCTCTATCAACTTTGCTATTACGGCTGAAGTCGCCTCTGGATTGGCCCAAGCAGCTTACGCTGTTGGCAGAAGAGTTAACCCAGAAATCACTGCACTGGCCAAATCAGCGGTTAAAAATGCTCTGCGGCAAGGATGGCTATTCCGGCATTCCTCACCCGCAGACCAAATCCGTGGATAAGGGCAAGTTGCATGAGGAGTCGACAGAGCACTGGGCGGCAAGATTTCACAGTTGGATGACATCAATCTAACGTATTGAAGAGATTTAATACAAGACGAACTATGTCTACGTTTGAGGCTTTATATCTTGTTGTTATAGTAAAGATGGTGCATGATTGTAATCAATTTGATGATAACAATAGCGCTATATGGATCACATCACTACATTCTCCTTTCATTTCATAGCTGCGGCACATGATTAGTTCACCCTCTAAACGGGTCGAGGATTTGAGCCTTGCCCAGCGCGAGCGGCTGGCCTACATCGACTTCCAGCTCTACTTCTTCGGTGATATTGGGCGCCCAGACCTGATTGAGCGCTTCGGTGTGGCGCCGGCAGGGGCAACTCGCGATCTGGCTCTTTACCGGGAAATCGCACCGCAGAACATTGAATTCGATGGTAGCAACAAGATCTACCGCATAGGCAAGGCGTTTGTTCCAATTTTCGAGCACTCGACGCAACGTGTTTTGTCGACACTCGCGCTTGGGTTTGGAGATGGAGTGAACGTCGACTCGCGGCCGCTGCTGCCATGCGAGTCTCCAGTGGCTTTGAGCTGCCCACGGATGGATGTGCTGGCCCCAATCTGCCGGGCTATCCACGCCAAGCGGCCAGTAGCCATCCGCTACCACTCAATGAGCAGCGGTGAGACCGAGCGGATCATTGTGCCCTTTGCGCTGGTCGATACCGGCCTGCGCTGGCACGTCCGAGCTTTTGATCGCAAGAGTGGCGAGTTCCGCGACTTCGTTGTCACCCGCATTGAAGCGCCTATCCTGCTTGATGAAGAACCCAAGGCTAACGAGCGTTCGGACAACGACATTCAGTGGACTCGGATCGTGGAGTTGGACTTAGTGCCTCATCCGCGCTTTGCGCGTCCCGAGGTCATCAAGATGGACTACGGGATGACCAACGGGTCGATCAAGATGCGCGTGCGGGCTGCTGTTGTGGGCTACATGCTGCTGCACTGGAGCGTGGACTGCTCGCCTGACCATCGCCTCAAAGAAGAACAGTATCGCCTATGGCTTAGCGATCCGCTGGTGCTGTACGGAGTCGAGAGCGCCAAGCTGGCTCCAGGATACCAAGCCCTGAGCAGTTCCAAGGAATCATAGGAAAGAGGAAAACAATGGCCAAGACACTTGAAGCCCACGACAAACTGATCCGCGAGATCTTCGAAGGCAGCTACCAGTTCGAGATTCCGGACTACCAGCGTCCCTATGCCTGGACAACCGAGCAGGCCACAGAGCTGTTCGATGATCTGCACTCGGCGATGCTGGATGCGCGTGTCTCCGGTGCAACCAGCCAATACTTCCTCGGCAGTATCGTTCTGATCAAGAACGACCGAGAGCCCAAATCGTCGGTGGTCGATGGCCAGCAGCGCCTGTCGACGCTGACGATGCTGTTTGCAGTGCTGCGCGAGGCCATGCCGCACGCAGCCGACGACATCACCGATTTCCTCTACAAGAAGGGCAAGGTCAGCCTCGGCGAGAAAAATGAATACCGCCTGACCGCCCGCGAGGAGGATGCCGACTTCTTTCGCACCAACATTCAAGAGCCGGGCGGCATCGCACAGTTGGTCACTAGCACCGACAAGCTGGAAGACAGCCGACTTCGATACCGCGAAAACGCCACGCTGCTGCTTGCCAAAGCCAAGGCGCTACCGCCCGCCGATCTGAGCGCACTGTGGCAGTTCCTGGCCAACGACTGCTCGCTGGTTGTTATCTCCACGCCCGATCTTGAAGCTGCCTACCGCATCTTTTCCGTGCTCAATAATCGGGGGCTTGACCTCGCGCCTATCGACATCATCAAGGCGCAGGTTCTGGGCCTAATCCGCACCACGGCAGGCGACATTAAGAGTCGGGTCTATGCCAAGGAGTGGAGTCGCATCGAAACCTCACTGGGCCGTGACGCCTTTGGTGATCTGTTCGGTCACATCCGTAGCATCTATGCGAAGAAGAAGCAGAAGTACATTTTGGTCAAAGAATTCCAAGAGCACGTCACCGAGTACAATAACCCTATCGCCCTGATCGACTCCGTCATCAAACCTTACGCAGAAGTATGGGACTTCGTGCGCGACGCTGACTTTGAGGCGACCGAGCACGCCGAGACGATCAACGAGCACCTGTTCTGGCTCAACCGCGTGGACTTCAAGGACTGGGTACCCCCGGCACTGGTGTATTTCAAGCGATTCCGGCAAAAACCAAAATTGCTCGCAGAATTCTTCCAATCACTAGAACGCCTTACCTATTTCATGTTGGTTACAAAGGTGGGTATCAACGAACGCATCGAAACCTACGCTGCGCTCATTAAAGACATCGAGTCCACGGCCTTCGACGGCGATCTAGTCACCTTGGGCACTCTGGCACTTACAGACAAACAGAAGCGAGATTTCGTGGCTGCTCTCGACGGAGATATCTACCGCAACCTGCCCAAAGCCCGCATGGCACTGGTTTTACGTCTCGAATCTCTGGTTCGAGCCCCTGGAGTGCAGCTGCAAAACGCCGTGTCGCTGGAGCATGTGCTGCCGCAAAACCCGCCTGACGGTTCGGACTGGATCAAGTGGTTCCCGGATGAAGACGAGCGAGATTGCTGGACGCACCGTTTGGCCAATCTAGTTCCGCTGGATAGGAACAAGAACTCATCTGCCAGCAACTACGACTTTTCCAAGAAGAAGGATGCCTACTTCAGGGGTAAGGGCAAGGCGTCGCCCTTCGTGCTAACGCAGGAAGTCAGGTCAGAAAACGAGTGGACACCCAACCTTCTGGCTGAGCGTCAGAAACGCCTGATGGGCGAACTCAAAAATCATTGGAAACTCGCCGTCACCACAGACAATGCCAGCGCCTCAGCGGCGAATTAAGGTAAGTATCGATGCATAAGAAGCAACAACAAGACCAAAGCCAGATCAAGTGGATTTCCGATTTCATCTGGAACATTGCCGATGACCGCTTGCGCGACGTCTATGTACGCGGCAAGTACCGCGACGTGATCCTGCCCTTCACCGTACTGCGACGGCTTGATGCCGTGCTAGAGGCGACGAAAGATGCTGTGCTAGAGCGCAAGAAGCTCCTTGATGCCCATAAAGTGGTCGAGCAAGACGGCGCTCTGCGTATGGCAGCAGGCCAAGCCTTCTACAACGTATCGGAATTTACTCTGGCCAAGCTCAAGGCCAGTGCCGCAGGCCAGCGGCTGCGTGATGATTTTATTGCGTATCTGGATGGATTTTCGCCCAACGTCCAGGAAATCCTCGCCAAGTTCAGTTTCCACAACCAGATCCAGAAGTTGGTGGATTCCCACGTTCTGGGCTACTTGATTGAAGATTTCCTCGACCCGGAGGTCAATCTCTCGCCGTTGCCGGTGAAGGATGCCGACGGCCGCATCAAGCTGCCGCCGCTGGACAACCATGGCATAGGCACTGTGTTCGAAGAGCTGATCCGCCGCTTTAACGAAGATAACAATGAAGAGGCAGGCGAGCACTTCACCCCGCGCGACGTGGTGCAGCTCATGGCCAAGCTGCTGTTCCTTCCTGTGGCCGAGCGCATCGAGTCTAGCACCTATTCGCTCTACGACGGCTCCTGCGGCACCGGCGGCATGCTCACCGTGGCCGAGGAATCGCTACACGAGCTTGCCGGGCAGCATGGCAAGGAAGTCTCCATCCACCTGTTCGGGCAAGAAATTAGCGACGAAACCTACGCCATCTGCAAGGCCGATCTGCTCTTGAAGGGCGAAGGCGAGGAGGCCGAGAACATCGTCGGTGGCGCTGATAAGTCCACTCTGTCCGCTGACCAGTTCCGTTCGCGCGAATTTGATTTCATGATCTCCAACCCGCCCTACGGCAAGAGTTGGAAGACCGATCTGGAGCGCATGGGCGGCAAGAAGGAATTCAATGACCAGCGCTTCATCGTCAGCCACGCGGGCAATGCTGAGTTCAAGCTTATCACCCGCTCCAGCGACGGACAGCTCATGTTCCTGGTGAATAAGCTGCAAAAGATGAAACACCACACGCCGTTGGGCAGCCGCATCGCGCTGGTTCATAATGGCTCCGCGCTGTTCACCGGCGATGCAGGCCAGGGCGAGAGTAACATCCGCCGTTGGGTGCTGGAGAACGACTGGCTGGAGGCCATCATCGCCCTGCCGCTCAACATTTTCTACAACACCGGCATCGCCACCTATATCTGGGTGTTGGCCAACAAGAAAGCCGAAGCGCGTCGTGACAAAGTGCAGTTGATCGATGCAAGTGGCTGGTTCCAGCCGCTGCGCCGCAATCTCGGCAAGAAGAATTGTGAACTCTCGGATGGAGACATCCAGCGAATCATCGACATCTACCTCGGCGAGGCGCAAGAAACCGCCGAGTCGAAATGGTTCGACACTCAGGACTTCGGCTACTGGAAGATCACTGTCGAGCGCCCGCTGCGCCTGAAAAGCCAGCTCTCCGACGAGCGAATCGAACTCCTGCGTTTTGCCACCGGCGACGAGGCGATACGCGCCGAGATCTACGCCACCCACGGCGAGGCGCTCTATACCGATTTCGCCAAGCTCAAGCCGACCATCGAGGCATGGCTGAAAGGCGAGGACGAGAACGAAGAGGACGAGAACGAAGACAGCGGCGATGACAGCGAGACTCCCGCCGCGCGTAAGGCCGTGCCCGCCAAGCGCCGCAAGAAGCTGCTCGACGCATCGACGTGGCTGCGCGACAAGGCGCTGATGGTGGTGGCGCAACGGGTGCAAAAAGCTCTAGGTAGCGCCGTGTTCGATGACCACAATGAATTCCGTACCCGCTTCGATACTGCCCTGAAAGCTCAGGGTGACAAGCTCAGCGCACCCGAGAAGAAGGCCATCTACAAAGCTGTGAGCTGGCGTGACGAAACGGCCCCGCCAGTCATTGCCAAACGCAGCAAACTCAAGGCGAGCGACTTCTTTGAGCCCGGCTTCGATGGCGCGTACCTGGAGACAGTGGGCAAGGATCGGTTCATGGTCGAGTACGAACCCGACAGTGAGCTGCGCGATACCGAGCAGGTACCGCTGAAGGAGTCGGGTGGTATCGATGCGTTTTTCGAGCGGGAAGTGCTGCCGCATGTACCGGACGCCTGGATCGCTACCGACAAGACCCAGATCGGTTATGAGATATCGTTTGCCCGCTACTTCTAGGGGTTTGAAGGCCAATGGAACGAAAACGTACGTTAAGAATGTAATTTATTGATATTCATAAAAATAAAAAAAGGATCGCTGATTGATCCTTTTGTTTTGCTATTTGAATTTCGATAAACATTAACCACGAGAATGCAGTAGCTCGGCTATCTCATGAGCAATTTCATCGATTGTATGAGTTGCAGTACTACGAGCAACTTTGTCTGCTAATGATGGACTAAAATCGACAACTTCTTGTTTTGTAATATTATGCCATATGGGAAGCAATATTTGCTCACCAGAAATAGCACGAGTGACGATTCCATCAAGTTCATAATTTGTCCAACCTTTGCTTATAAACGCCGGAGACAAAACTACTAACCCAACACGACTGTTTGCTAAACCTTTGTCTATTTTTTGTCTCAGGCTGTCACCAATTCTTAACGTCATTTCGTCATACCATACATTAAGGCCGTGACTGATTAATGAGTTTGCCAGAGAGCGAACAAAATCATCTTTATCCTCTGAGGCATGCGAAATAAATACGTCATGTATCTCGTTGCTCTGTGCTGTTGACGGTGGTCTGTTATCTCTTACCAGACTAGGAACTTCGCTTAACGGCCTATCCTGAATTTCAGGAAGAACCCCTGGAAGAACGCGAACAGAAGCCCTGGTACTCCCCCTTAATCCCTGCATATCTACAGCAATATGCCAATGGCCTGATGAAGGGATCTGTAACCTTATGGGGGAGCGCTTTGCTAACCCACCAATGTAGGAATGTCGTCGGCCATTCTTATAACTACTGAAGTTAGAACTATCCATTAGTCTAACATTTGCACCACTGGTAAGGGTGATTTCAACAATCTCCCCTCTTTTTCTTTGACCAAGATCATTATGGATGAATTGCATGTAAGTCTGCTCTCTTCATTTGAATTGGAAGAATGTAGCCACTTCCTGATTATACTGTATCCAGTGGTTGAGAGTATCTCTTAGTGTGAAAAAATAAATTATAAGACTTTTACTCGGTATGGATGAAGATGTAAAATCCGTAAACCAGAGAATAAATGAGGAAAAAGCGTGACCAAGCACAAAGTTTTCATCAGTTACCACCATGCTAATGACCAATGGTACAAAAACGAACTTGAAAAAATGAATGATGTTTTTGATATTTTTGTGAATCGCTCGGTATCACTTGGTGACATTGATGAAGAAGAAGAACCTCAAAAGATCAGAGAAATAATAAGGGATGAATATTTACGTGATACATCCGCTCTTATTTTACTCGTTGGGACTGAGACTAAAAATAGAAAGCATGTTGATTGGGAATTATATTCATCCATGAGGGATAGTCCCAGAAACGGCAAATCAGGTATTTTTATTATAAATCTTCCTTCAACAGGGACAAACAACATTAGAGCCAGTCATGGTGAAAATGAAAAAAATGAATTTCATCCTAATATAACCGAGTGGATAACAATCAACGACAGAACAACATATAAAGAAATATATCCATATATGCCTGAAAGAGTTATCGATAACTTGATGAGTGAAAAGTCATATATATCAATAGTCAACTGGGATCAGATACACAATAACCCAGAAAACCTTAGAAAAATGATTGAGTTAACATATCAAGATAAAGATAAGTGCGAATACGTTTTTTCTACCCCAATGAGAATGCGTAATGGCTAGCAGAAACAGTAAAGGGGAGTATGATACTCCCCTTTACTTGTTACCAATCCCATTTGGTGGTGTTCACGTTAAATGTTTGTTGAACCCGTGATGTGAAAAAATCATTTACTACTTTAAAATCGTTACATATTTTACTGTAGTTATAGTATTGCTTTTGTATTTTATTTATAGGCGTCAGGTGAACTTTTAATGGTGTATTAGTTATAACATCAATAACTTCATCCTTATCTGATATATATTTATACCATCTTTTATAATTATTTTGATTTTTAGTTAAAAATTTATTTAACACCATTAACATATCATTGCTAATATTATATAACTCATTGTCTTTTTTTGGATTCAATAGTTTCATTTCATCTCTAATAAATTGATATGTCTGATAATATGATGAGATAACTTCATCGAATGCGTCCACATTTTTCTTCAACTTAAAGATAGCTCTTTTTGAATCCAGATGATTTTTTATACTTTTGCGATATAACGTACCACTTTCGGTAATGACTCCAACTTACTGATAGTGTTTTATGTTCAGATAATGCCCG
>NZ_JUMS01000117.1:0-57182 GCF_001059415.1 Enterobacter sp. 940_PEND | reverse complement strand
CCGTTGCCCAGCGCGGTCAGCACGTCGGACGGCACGTTCACGGACCAGGTGAGATCGCTCTGCACCGTTGCGGTGTAGCTGTTACCGCCAATGGTCACGGTCACGGTGTTGCCCGCTTCGGCATTCACCACCTTACCGCTGATGGTCTGGCCGGCTGCCAGCTCCGCCGCGTTAATGACGTCGTCACCCGCAATGGTGTTGACGATCACGCCCGGCAGAACGGATTCCACGTTCACGGTGTGCGACGTGCTGGTATTGTTGCCGACGCTGTCCGTCGCTGAGGCGGTGACGGTATAAAGCGCCTCGCCCAGCTGACCGACCTCGTTCGCCGGAACGGTAGTCGTCCATTTTCCGTTATCGTCCACCTGCGCGCTGTACGCTTTGCCGTTCAGCATCACGGTCACCACCGCGCCTGCCGCCAGGCCGGAAGCCGTTCCGGATATAGTCAGATCCTGGGTTTTCTCGGCGTTGTTGATCACATCGTCACCGGAAACGGTGTCAATGGTCAGCACCGGCGCGGTCAGATTCACCTCTACGCCGTGCGTGGCGCTGTTGCTGTTGCCCGCTTTATCGGTCAGCGCCGCTGTAATGGTGTAATCTCCGGCGGCCAGCGCGGTAACGTCCGCCGCAGGCACGCCCACGCTCCAGTTGCCTGAGGCATCCAGAGTGGCGGTGTACGATTTGCCGTTGAGGGTGACGGTGACCACGTCGCCCGCCGCCGCGCCGGTCACGGAACCCGTGACAATCAGGGCCTGCGCATGCTCGGCGCTGTTGATCACGTCGTCGTCGGAAACGGTGTGGATGGTCAGCTGCGGGACGGTGGTATCGACCAGCACGTCGCGATCCGCAGAGGCCGGGTTGCCCGCCTTATCAGACACGGCGGCGCTGATGGTGTAGTTGCCGTCGGTAATGCCGCTCAGATCCGCGGTCGGCACGGTCACGCTCCAGCTGCCGTTTGCCTGCACGGTGGTGGTGTAGTCCACGCCGTTCAGCGTCACGGTGACGGTCTGGCCCGCTTCGGCGTTGGTCACGCCGTCAATAACCAGATCCTGCTGCGCTTCGGCCGCATTGATGATGTTGTTGTCGCTGACAATCTCGATAGACACCGTCGGCGCGGTCGCGTCCACGCTGTACTCGCGGCCTGCCGACGCGCTGTTGCCGTTCACGTTGGTGACGCTCACCTGCACGCTGGCATCGCCGTCTTTCAGGCTGCCCAAATCGGCAGACGGTACGGTCGCCGTCCAGTTGCCGCTGGCATCGACCGTCGCGGTGTACGATTTGCCGCCGAAGGTGATGGTGACGGTCTGGTTTTCTTCCACGTTGGAGGTCGAGCCGGACAGCACGAGGTCCGCGCCTTTCTCAGCCGCGTTGATCACGTCGTCCGAGGCAATCGGGTCAATGCTGATGGCGACTGCCGCCAGATCCACCTTCACGTCATGGCTGATGGAAACAGGATTGCCCGCCGCGCTCTGGCCTTCCACGGTCACGGTGACCGTGCCCGCATTCAGCGCGCTGACGTCTGCCGCCGGAATGGCCGCCGTCCAGGTGCCGTCCGCCAGCACGGTTGCGGCGTAGGTTTTGCCGTTGACGGTCACCGTTAACGCCGCGCCCGTTGCCAGGCCTTCGCTGGAGCCGGTAATAATCAGGTTCTGAGCGTGCTCAATGCTGTTGATCACATCGTCGCCCGCCACGGTATCGACGCGCAGGCCAGGCAGGTTAGCGTCTATAACGATTTCGCGCTCGCCCGTTCCGGTGTTGCCGTGGCCGTTGGTGACGCTGGCTGACACGGTCAGATCGCCGTTACCGATGGCGGTTAAGACCGTGGACGGCACGTTGACCGACCAGCTCAGATCGTCCTGAACCGTCGCGGTCCAGGTATTGCCGCCGATTGAAATCGTGACAGTGTCACCGCTCGCCGCGCCGCTCACTTTCCCGCTCAGAGTCTGCCCGGCAGCCACTTCCGCCGCGTTAATGACATCGTCCGTGGCGACCGGGTTGATGGTGACCTGCGGCAGCGCGCTGTCGACCAGCACGCTGTGGCCGGTGCTCGCACTGTTGCCCGCCGCGTCGGTTACGCTCGCCGTCACCACGTAGCTTGCTTCACCCAGCGCGGAGACGTTTGCCGCCGGAACGGTGATGCTCCAGCTGCCGCTGGTGCCGGTGGTGGCCGTATAGCTGATACCGTTCAGGGTCACCGTAATGGTGGTTCCGTCCGGCTGGTTGCTGGTGCCGGACACCAGCAGATCCTGTCCTTTCTCGGTCGCGTTGATCACGTCGTCAGCCGCCAGGGTATTGATGGCAATCACCGGCGCGGTCAGGGAGACGTCAAACTCGTGCGTAGCGCTGGTGCTGTTACCGGCTTTATCGGTGAGGGTCGCGGAGATCGTCTGCTCGCCGTTAACCAGCGCACCCACGTCCGCCGCCGGAACGCCCACGCTCCAGCTGCCGGACGCGTCCAGCATGGCGGTATAGTCTTTGCCGTTCAGGGTCACGGTAATCACGTCGCCCGCCTGCGCGCCCGTGACCTTGCCGGAGACGATCAGCGCCTGGCCGTGCTCGGCAATATTCACGACGTCGTCGCCCGCGACGATGTTGAAGCTAATCTGCGGTACGGTGGTGTCGACCAGCACCGAAGAGCCCGCGCTGGCCGGGTTGCCTGCCTTATCGGACACCGTCGCCGTGACCGCCGCGCTGCCGTCGGCGATGCCTGCCATATCCGCCGCCGGAACGTCGAGCGTCCAGCTGCCGTCCGCCTGCACCTGCGCGGTGTACTGATTGCCGTTGAAGGTCACGGTGACCGTCTGGCCCGCTTCGGCAGTAGAGGTGCCGGTCAGGGTCAGATCCTGCGCCGCCTCTGCCGCGTTCAGCATATTGTCATTGCTGATGGTGTTGATGGTCACCGTCGGCGCGGTGGTATCGACGCTGAATTCCTGCGCCGAAGACGCCGCGTTGCCGTTCACGTTGGTGACGGTTACCTGCACGCTGGCGTCGCCGTCTTTCAGGCCGCTCAAATCGGCTGCCGGAACGGTCCAGGTCCAGTCGCCGCTGGCATCCACCGTCGTGGTATAGGTTTTACCCGCAAAGGTAATAGTCACGGTCTGGCCCGCTTCCACGTTGGAGGTGGTGCCGGAAAGCAGCAGATCCTGGCCTTTTTCCGCCGCGTTGAGCACGTTATCGTCGGTCACGCTGCTGATGGTGATGGCAACAGGCGCGAGATCGACGTCCACAACGGTGCCGATGGTTACCGGGTTGCCGGAGGCATCCTGCGCGCCTGCCTTGATATCCAGCGAACCGTCCGCCCACTGGGAGACATCGGCCGCCGGTACCGCCGCCTGCCAGGTGCCGTCCGCCAGTACCGTTGCAGAATAGGTTTTGCCGTTGATGGTCACGGTCACGGTGCTGCCCGCCGCCAGATCGGTGCTGGTACCGGACACAATCAGGTTCTGAGCGTGTTCAATCACGTTGATCACGTCGTCACCCGCCACGGTATCAATACGCAGTCCCGGGAGCTGGGCGTCGATGGTGAAGTCGTGAGAAGAAGAGCCGATATTGCCGTGCGCGTTGGTCACGCTGGCGGATACGGTGAGGTCGCCGTTGCCGAGCGCGGTTAACTGGCTCTCGCTTAACGGCAGGCTCCAGCTCAGATCGTCCTGCACGGTAGCCGTGTACGTCTGGCCGCCAAGGATAATAGTGACAGTGTCACCTGCCGCCGCGTTCGTCACCTTACCGGTCAGGGTTTGCCCTGCCGCTACTTCCGCTGCGTTAACGATATTGTCGCCCGCCAGGGTGTCGATCGTTACCACCGGCAGCGAGCTGTCCACCAGCACATCGTGCGAGGTTGAGGCGCTGTTGCCTACGCTATCCGTGACGCTCGCCGTCACGGTGTAATGGGCTTCTCCCAGCGCGCTTACGGCCGAGGCCGGTACGGTCACGCTCCAGTTTCCGCTGGCGTCAGCGGTTGCGGTGTAGTTAATGCCGTTCAGGGTCACCGTAATGGTCGTGCCTTCCGGCTGGTTGCTGGTGCCGGAGAGAAGCAGATCTTCGCCCTTCTCGGTCGCGTTGATCACGTCGTCCGCCGCCAGCGTGTTGATACCGATGACAGGCGTCACGGTATTCACCACCACATCCAGCGAACTGCTTCCGGTATTACCGGACCTGTCGGTCACGGAAACGTCGATTGTCCAGGTGCCGTCAGTCAGCCCCTGCACGACGGACGCCGGCAGGCCAAGGCTCCAGTTCCCGGCCGCATCCACCACGGTGGTGTAGTCGACGCTGTTAATGGTGATGGTGACCAGATCGCCCGCCGCCGCACCGGTGACGGAGCCGCTCAGGATCTGCGCCTGTGAATGGGCGAGCTGGTTAACGGTGTTGGTGTCGGTGACAAAGTCGTTAATGGTCACCTGCGGTACGGTTGCGTCCACCAGACCCACGCGGTCCGCGCTGCTGGCGTTGCCCGCCACGTCGCTCACGGTGGCCGTCACGGTCACAATGCCGTCCGTCAGGGCACCCACGTCAGCCGCAGGCACGCTCAGCTGCCACGTACCGTCCGCCTGAACCGTGGTCTGATACGTTTTGCCGTTCAGCGTCACGGTGACCGTCTGGCCCGCTTCCGCAGTGCTGGTACCGCTTAAGGCTAAATCCTGCTGCGCTTCAGCCGCGTTGATGATGTTGTCGGCGGTCAGGTTATCGAGCGTAATCGCCGGAGGCTGCGTATCCACCGTGACCACGCGCGCGGCGTCGGCGCTGTTGCCGCTGACGTTAGTGACGCTGACGCTCACCTGCGCGCGCCCGTCGATCAGGCTTTCCATGGCGCTGGCGGGTACGGTCAGGCTCCAGGAGCCATCCTGCTGCACCTGCGCGGTGAAGGTCTGGTCGGCGAATTTCACCACCACGGTCTGCCCCGCCTCCACGCCCTGCGTCTGGCCGGAAAGGGTTAAATCACCGCCTTTTTCTGCCGCATTCAGCAGGTCGTCGCCGGAGACGGTATCAATAGTGACCGCCACGGCGTTCAGATCGAGTTCAATCGGGTGTTCAGCCGCAACGGGATTGCCCCAGGCATCTACCGCACTGACGTTAACCGTCATGCCGCCCGCCGTCCAGGCCTGCAGGTCCGCCGCCGGAACGCCGATCTGCCAGCTGCCGCTGGCGTTAACCGCGGTGACGTACTCCACGCTGTTGATGGTGACAATAATCTGTGTGCCCGCGGCCAGATGGGTGCTGGAGCCGGTGACGCTCAGATCCTGCTGCTGTTCTATGGCGTTGATCACGTCATCGCCGGAAATGGTGTTCACGCGCAGACCCGGCAACTGCGCGTTGATGTTGATATCGCGCTCGCCGGTGCCGGTATTGCCGTGCGCGTTGGTGATGGACGCGGTGAAGGTTAAATCGCCGTCGCCGAACGCCTGAAGATCCGCTGACGGAATTTTCACGCTCCAGGTCAGATCGCTACCCACCGTGGCGGTGTAGCTCTTGCCGCCCACGGTGACAGAAACGGTATCGCCCGCCGCCGCGCCGGTGACGCGACCGCTGAGGGTTTGTTCGACGCCCGCTTCGGCGTTATTGACCAGGTTGTCGCCCGCAAACGTATTGATAATGACCTGCGGAAGAACGGTATCCACCAGCAGATTCGCCTCGGCAGAACCGCTGTTACCTACGCTGTCGGTCCCGCTGACGCTGACGGTATAAAGCGTATTCGCCAGATTCAGAACGTCGGAAACCGGCACCTGGACCGCCCAGATACCGTTTTCGACGGTGGCCTGATAGCTGACGTTGTTCAGCGTCACGGTGACGGCAGTGCCGTCCGGCAGATTGCTGGTACCGGTCAGGCTCAGCGGCTGCATCGCCTCCTGGGCATTCAGGACGTTATCCTGGCTGATGGCGTCAATCGTAAATTCCGGCGGGTGTCCGCTCAGCGTAATGCCGTGCGTGGCGCTGCCGGTGTTGCCTGCCGCGTCAGTGACGGAAACCGAAAGCGTGTGGTTGCCTTCACCCAGCGCGCCCAGCACGGACGCCGGAACGCCCACGCTCCAGCTGCCGTCCGCCAGCACCACGCCGGTGAAGGTCTGGCCGCCAAGGGTCACGGTGACCACATCGCCCGCGGCGGCACCGCTCGCCTGGCCAGAAATAATGTGCGCCTGGCCCTGCTCGCTGATATTGAGGATATCGTCGCCCGCCACGGTATGTATGGTGACGACCGGCGCGGCGGTATCCACCGTGAAATCTGCCGTCACGGACGAGCCGTTGCCCGCTTTGTCGCTCACGTTAACCGTCAGGGTGTGATTACCCTCATTGAGCGCCTGCACGTCGTTCACATCAAGCGTGACGGACCAGGTGCCGTCGCTGCCCACCGTGGCGTTATAGTTTTTACCGTTCAGGGTGACCGTGACGATCTGACCGGCTTCCGCATTCGTTTTACCGGTCAGGGTCAGCGGCTGATTGTGCTCAGCCGCATTAATGATGTTGTCCTGTGCGAGGGTATCGACAGAGAGGGTTGGCGCGGTGGTATCCACGCCAATCGTCTGGCTTCCGCTGACGGTGTTACCCGCCGCGTCTTTACCGCTCACGCTAACCGTCCAGGTTCCGTCGCCCAGCGCCTGCGCGTCCGCCGCAGGCACGTTAACACTCCACGCGCCGTCTGCCCCGACTTCAGCCGCGTAGGTTTTGCCGTTCAGCGTCACGGTGAGTTCGGTACCCTGCGCCAGGTTTTTGCTGGCACCGGAAAGCGTAAAGCCCGCAGATTGCTCGCTGGCGTTCAGCACGTTATCGCCCGCCGTGGTGGCCAGCGTAATGGCGGCATCGGCGGTAGAGACCGTCACGGTGATACTGCCCGCAGAGGTGGTTTTACTGCCGTCGATCTGCACGACCGACCAGGTGTGCTCCCCGTCCGTCTGGGTCGGTAATATTACCGTCCACGTGCCGTCTGTACCGACCATGGTGCTGGCAATGGTGCTGCCGCTGCTGTCTTTGATCTGGATGGTCGCGCCCGGCTGGCCGGTACCGCTAAAGGTTGGGGTGCTGTCGTCCGTGATCTCGTTTGCGCTCAGCACGCCCTGCTTGTCACCCGCTTTATCCGACAGCAAGAAGGTCGGCGTGGCGCTTTCAACTTCTTTCGTATTATCAATGACTTTTGTTTTAGTTCCGCCGTCACCGCCGTTTGCCAGCAGCGCCCCGATGGCACCGCCGCCTAACGCCGCTCCCGCAACCCAGCCCCACGGCGCGTCGCTTAAAACGCTTTCCTGCTCGAGGAAAGGTTGAATGCTGCTAATCGGTGTGGCCTGCGCGGTTAATTCAGTCACCGCAGCGCCTGACGCTTCCCCGGCATCGGCAAAAGAAATATGCGTCAGTTCCTGACGGTCGTTGAACACCAGCTCTGACTGATTATGCGTTTCTGGATCTTCTGCGAAATAGTTATTGCAGCGAATAACGCTGCCATCTTTCATATAAATGAGGAGGTCTTTACCCTGGCGGACATAGCGCGCCACATCCTGAGCAGAGCCCTGAATTTCAATCACGCTCGGCGATGAAATAGAGACCGACAAATTTCCTTCGCCGGTTAATTTAGTTTTCTCCGCCGTTTTGCGAATGATGACATCAACAACTTTTATGTTACTCATATTCTTCTCCTTGCAGGTGTACGGATTCCTGTGGATATGTCCACCAGACGGATGTAGCTATCCCTGGGAAAAAACACCCATTATTTTCAGTCTTACTTTGCGCAATACTGCGCGTCTTTTATTAACTCAAGTCGGGTAATTTTGCGGCAGCGTTTTTCTCTATTCCAATAAGCGGCATTAAATTATCAACCGCGGAAGCATAATTAATTGCCGAACTCCAGCCGTCATACTCAGCGATTATTTTCGCAGATGTGGCCTGCCAGACATCCTGCTCAACGCTGAGCAGATCGTTAATGCTCCGCTTGCTCAGGGTGTATTCATTTTTATAAACATCGCGGGCCCGCAGAGCATTTTCCAGCTGTTGCTTCCCCGCCTCCATTCGTCCCCGTGCGCCGGTCCAGTCAGCCTGCGCGACGGAAGCTTTTTGCAGTACATCGAAACGCGCCTGATCGACCTGAGAGGAGGCCATGGCCCGCGCGCCTTCCGCCTGCCGGACGCGTGCAGAAACCGCGCCCCCCTGATACAGCGGCGCGTCGATATTGAGCTGTATCTGGTCGTCCCAGTAGGAACGGTTGTCCGATTCATAACGGGTGCGCCCCCCCTTCAGGCTTAGCGTAGGCCAGTGCTGGGACTTCGCCGTTTCCACGCCATACTGAGCCGAGCGTTCCATGTTTTGCGCGGCCATCACTGCCGGTATCAGGGAATAATCGATGCGGTTGAGCGAGTCCGGCTCCACGGCAAGATTCGCGGGCACCGGCGAATAGGCCTCTGCCTGCATCCCGGTTAATACCGCAAGCCTGGCGCGCGCGCTGTTTAAGGCGGCGTGATACTGCGCGACCGTCGCCTGCATGCCGGCAATGCGCGTGCGGGTCTGAAGCTCATCGGAGGTGGAACTCACGCCCGCGTCTGCGCGCAGCTTTGCCAGCTGTTCGACGTTTTTGAGCGCCTGCACGTTATCTATTGCCGCCTGCAGCAGATCGGAATAGCGTTTGACCTCGACATAGCTCAGCGCCGTTTTTTCCGCCACGTCCGAAAGCGTGCCCATCAGCTGGTAGCGGTAGCTATCGCGCTGGGCGGAGGACTGGCTGATGCTGTTATTGGTCTTGCCAAAATCGTACAGCAACTGCGTCAGGCTCAGCCCCCAGGCGGCTGAATTCTTCAGCGACCCGCTGGAATCGGTGGTCTGGCTGTGCCCTGTACTCCCGTTCAACGATATTTGCGGCATCCAGCCGCTGCGCGCTTCATCTATTTGTGCCTGGCCAATACCTAATTGTGCGGCCTGCTGGCTAATTGACGGATCGCGATCGATAGCAAAAAGAATACTTTCTTTTAAGGTTGTTGTTGAAACGGGGGCAATACCCACCTGCCCACTATTGGCGCAGGCAGTATTTATGGCTATCGAAAATAGTGCCATCGCGGCGGTATATCGAAGTAACATAGAATTTCTCAATATCGTCATTTTATCTCCCTGACTCTGAGTGATACTCATGCAAATACCCAAAAAGAGGTACAGATAATTAGACAAATATCTTCTTTGGTTTCCTCTCCGAATTTTAGGTAATACTCCCCATACCCATGTCCATTGGAGATGAGATCTGCCTGCGTCTTATTTCAATTAAGAATTTACTTATTTCTTAAACTGGTTAGCAGCATAACAAAATGCGGTATACCCCACTACACCCACAATGTTAACGCGGTGTTACAGATAAGAAAAAACATGGGGTTTCTGGACAAAACTCTGAAAATGGAGTTTCAAATGAAACATATAAAACCACTGTTATTTAAGGAAAATTCTTAATTCGTAATATGCACATTTTTGCGTTAATTTCAGAGCGGGTCAGACACAAAGATTTTCAAAGAAGTGTCAATTTACGTAGCTTATGGGATATATTTAAAATTAAGCGCCTTTAAAAAACTAATTAAAGCAATAAAAGCCTTCATAATTTTAATTACACAGCATTTAAACCTACCCAGTGACAGTACACTGGTTGTATAAACCAAATCGTTAAATAAAACATAACAATAACATTGTGATTAACATTCAAAACGGCTTCCTTATACCTGCTTAATAAAATTTTAATAATCACCTATGTGAATCATCACACCGCTGCACATCGTCATGGCCACAATCCCCTTCTCTCTGCGGCAAAATGCTGTATTATGCAAACTATTGCGACATTTTGCAGGAATGTACCCCGATGCACAAAACCGCTCGTCAACGCTATGTCCTGGATATCCTCAGCGAGCAAGGCCAGGCCAGCATCACTGAACTGGCCGAAAAACTTCAGGTTTCAGCGGATACTATCCGTCGGGATCTGACCGATCTGGAAAACCAGGGCCTTGCACAGAAGAACCACGGCGGAGCCATCGCGCTCAACCTCTCCGCCATGAACCGTCAGGGCCGCAACACGCTGCTGCCGGAGACCAAACAGCGCCTGGGTAAACAGGTCGCACAGCAGGTTCCGCCCGGCTCCACCCTGTTTCTGGATGCCGGAAGCACGGTGATGGCCGTCGCCACCTTTCTTCAGGGTCCGCTCACCGTCATTACTCCCTCACTGGACATCGCCCAGCATTTTAGCGACCGGGAAGATATTGAGCTGATCCTGCTCGGCGGGAAATGGGACCACAAGCAGCGACTGTTTGCCGGCAGCGCCACGCTGTCTTTGCTGTCCCGGTATCGGGCAGATATCGCCATTCTTGGGGCATGCGCCATTCATGCCGAGCTCGGGTTGAGCGCCGGTAAAGAAGCGGATGCCGAGGTTAAACGCGCAATGCTCGACGCAAGCCACGCGCACTGGATTGTCGCCGACCACCTGAAAATTAACCGCTGCGAGCCGTACCTGGTGTCCGGGTTATCCAGCATCCAACAACTCTTTTTAGATCGTCCCTGGCCTGAGCTTGGGGACCATAGCGCACTGCAGGTTACGGTGTGCGCGAATTAACGTGGAGAAGGTCATGAGTAAAGTTCAAACAATCAACATTGCGCTGATCGGGTATGGATTTGTCGGTAAAACCTTCCATGCCCCGCTGATCCAGTCTGTGGACGGGATTAAGCTGGCCGTGGTCTCTTCTCGTGATGAAGAGAAAGTTAAACGCGATCTGCCGGACGTACAGGTAGTAGCGACACCGGAAGAGGCCATTCAGCATCCTGATATCGATCTGGTGGTGATTGCCTCCCCCAACGCCACCCACGCCCCGCTGGCGACGCTGGCCCTGAACTCGGGGAAACACGTGGTCGTGGATAAGCCTTTTACCCTCGACATGCAGGAAGCCCGCGACCTGATTGCGCTGGCGGATGAAAAGCAGCTGCTGCTCTCCGTCTTCCACAACCGCCGCTGGGACAGCGATTTCCTCGGCATTAAGCAGATTATTAAACAAGGTACGCTCGGCAAGGTTAAACACCTGGAATCGCACATTGACCGCTTCCGCCCGGAAGTGCGAGTGCGCTGGCGCGAGCAGAACGTCCCCGGGAGCGGTCTGTGGTTTGATCTGGGCCCTCACCTGATTGACCAGACGCTACAGCTCTTTGGCCTGCCGGAGTCGGTTCAGGGGAATATCGCCACGCTGCGCGACGGCGCAGAAATTAACGACTGGGCGCACGTGGTCTTAAACTACCCGGAGCATAAGGTCAATCTGCACGCCAGCATGCTGGTTGCTGGCGGTACGGCACGCTTTACCGCCCACGGGGACAAGGGCAGCGTGGTGAAAGCCAGAATCGACCAGCAGGAAGCGCAGCTGCTCGCAGGGGTGATCCCCGGCAGTGAAACCTGGGGCGAAGACGGCGACAGCATGGTGTTCTTTGGGGCCGACGGCGCACCGCAGACGATCCCTACCCCGAAAGGCGATCAGCGCCAGTATTACGTCAACGTACGTGATGCGCTGCTCGGGAGAATCACCAATCCTGTCCACCCTGTTGAAGCACTGGCGGTCATGGCCGTGCTGGAAGCGGCGGTGAAGTCCTCGGAGACGGGGTCAACGCAGCCGCTGGCGTTAACTGCTGAAGAGCGTGCGCTGCTGGGTTAAAAAATAAGCCGGGTGGCGCTGCGCCACCCGGCAAGCGTTAAAGACTACGAACGCTTTTTCGGCATCATGCGCAGGAGGGTATTATCTTTCCAGAAATAGTGATGCATCAGCGCCGCCGCCGCGTGCAGGCCAATCACAAAATAGCCCAGGTTCGCCAGCGTCTCGTGCCACTCTTTCAGCATATCAACCAGGTCGAAATTAGACTCCGCCGCATGCGGCATCGCCAGGCCAAACGCAAACCAGTCGCTGCCCCGGTTATACATCATCACAATGCCAATCAGCGGCAGCGCAATAAACAGCAGATACACCACCAGGTGGCCAAGATGGGACATCCCCGTAACCATCGCTTTTGGCTTCGGCTGAATCGGCGGCGCGCGGAATTTCAGGCGAACCAGCAGACGCGTCACCATCAGCACCAGGATACTGATACCGCACGAGACGTGGATCATATTGATCGCTGGACGCGCGGTGCGCGGGAAGAAACCTTTGAACTCCATGGCGCAGTAGGCGACGATGATTAACAGAAACACCAGCCAGTGGATGCCGATTTGCAGGCTTGTATATTTAGTGCGCATGTGATTTCCCGATTAAAAACAGTTATCGCGCCAACATAATCTCCTTTCCTTAAAAATTCATTAACTTTTCTGTATGGTTTTTCAAATACTTCCTCCCGCATGAAGCATCTTCAATTGCCGCCCTGCCCGTGATGGTCTAAGCCTGGATGAGTTCAAACTGTCGCATCGACACGTTTACAGGAGAACACCATGAGTAAAATTGGCATTAACGGCTTTGGACGCATTGGGCGCCTTGTACTGCGTCGCCTTCTTGAAACCCAGGACAGCAATACCGTCGTCGCCATCAACGACCTCACCTCACCGAAAGTGCTGGCCTACCTGCTCAGGCATGATTCCAACTACGGTGGCTTCCCGTGGAGCGTCGATTTCACCGAGGATGCGCTGATTGTGGACGGTAAAACCATTGCGGTGTACGCCGAAAAAGAGGCGAAGCACATTCCGTGGAAAGCCGCAGGCGTGGATATCGTCGTGGAGTGCACCGGTTTTTATACCTCTGAAGAGAAATCACGGGCGCACCTGGACGCCGGCGCGAAGAAAGTGCTGATCTCAGCCCCTGCGGGTGACATGAAAACCATCGTCTACAGCGTGAATGACGACACCATTGACGCCAGTGACACCATTATTTCCGTCGCATCCTGCACCACCAACTGCCTCGCCCCGCTGGCGAAAGCCCTGAACGATGCGTTTGAAATAAAAGTGGGCACCATGACCACCATTCACGCCTATACCGGTACGCAGGCGCTGGTGGATGGCCCGCGCGGGAAAGACCTTCGCGCCTCGCGGGCGGCGGCAGAGAATATCATTCCCCACACCACCGGTGCCGCAAAGGCTATCGGTCTGGTGATCCCGGCGCTCAGCGGTAAACTGAAAGGCCACGCGCAGCGCGTGCCGGTAAAAACGGGTTCGGTCACCGAGCTGGTGGCGATTCTGGGCAAGAAAGTCACCGTTGAGGAGATCAACGCCGCGCTGAAAAAGGCGACGCAGGGCAATAAATCGTTCGGGTATACCGACGAAGAGATTGTGTCGTCCGATGTGATTGGCTCGCATTACGGTTCGGTGTTTGACGCCACGCAGACGGAGGTGTCAGAAGCGGGAGAGCTACAGCTGGTGAAAGCGGTAGCGTGGTATGACAACGAGTACGGTTTCGTGACGCAGCTGGTGCGGACGCTGGATAAGTTTGCGGCGCTGTAATTTGTTCCCCCTCTCCCCTGAGAGGGGTATTTACTGAATATTCAGAGAAGCGAGCGCCTGGACAACGCATCCGCGAGGACCGGATCCTGCTGCAGCTGTTTCCACGCGGCAATCACCGCATCAGGGAATTCAACGTGCGCGATAAAATCCCGCCCGGCCGGGCCATAGCCGTTAACGTCATCATACAAACGCGGCAGCTCCCCCAGAACCAGTGAAAGATAACGGTCAACGGGCCACAGTCCGCTATTGCCCGCGCTAAATTCAAGGCCCTCTTTGCCATTGTGCAGCGTTGGCGTAAACCCGGGATGGCTGATCCACTGCGGCGAAACGGGCTCATCCCGGCACACGCGGGCAAGCGTCGCCATCGTGCGGCGCTGCATCGTCGGATCCTGCACCACCAGCACGCGCCCGATCGCGCGCTGATGCTGTTTCAGCATATTCCAGCTAAAACGCGCATTCTCACCGCAGTTGGTGGAGCGATCCTCAATCCACAGGCGCGCATCGGGGATCTGCCAGAACTCCCGCGCAATGTCGGCAAGAATGCTCGCTTCGGCCCGCCCTTCGACCTGTAAGGTGTGATAACGCGGATGACTGCCGATAGCTGAATATAAAAACGCGGTTGAATGACCAATACCGCCGCTAATCAGGAGCGGGATTTCTCTCTGCGCGGCAATACGGCAGGCCGCCTCAATGGTCGGGATCACCGCGTTTCCTGCCAGGATCACCGCATCGACGTCCGGGGGCTGGCGGCTGTCGCTCAGGTCGTCCTGCGCCAGCCATTCACCGACAGTATTGATGGCCGCCAGGGTGGCATCCGGCAGGATGGGAAAATGGGGCTGAACCATGGTGAACTCCTCATTTATGTCTCTTCAGGGTAGCGGCTTCTTACCGATAACGCAGAGGCGGGCTCTGAAATCAGACGTTGTTTTATCGCCCAAATTGTCATTTTTCTGAAATAACCAGAAACATCCAAAAACAATCGGGTTGCACCTGCATATTATGCTTTTGGTTTTCCATCATACAAAACATCCTGTTGCACATGTTCTCTGCAAAAGCACCCAACGCTGCATATTTCACCGTGATCTGACCAGTTTTATCCCCCCTGCGCTTGCCAAACACAATATCCAACCCTAAGTTGCTTAACAATTTCACAACCTTTTTTATCATCACGGGTTGCACCTGAAGCGCGCCAGGTGGCACCTCTCTCAATATCAACGTAGCGGGGTTTCAGGTCATGACAGAACATGAAAGTACGACGACGGTATTACGAAAAAATAAGAAGGTGTTAATCGCCAGCCTTACCGGGAGCGCCATTGAATGGTTTGACTATTTTCTCTACGGTACGGCGGCCGCGCTGGTCTTTAATAAGATCTTTTTCCCGATGGTCGACCCGGTGATCGGACTCATTCTCTCGTATCTCTCTTTCTCATTAACCTTTTTCATTCGTCCCATTGGCGGGGTACTTTTCGCCCATATCGGCGACCGCATCGGCCGTAAAAAAACGCTCGTACTGACCCTCTCTTTAATGGGAGGTGCAACCGTTATGATTGGCCTGCTGCCCACGTATGAGATGATTGGCCTGTGGGCGCCCGCTCTGCTGATCCTGATGCGTATCATTCAGGGGATGGGCATAGGCGGTGAATGGGGCGGCGCGCTGTTGCTGGCCTATGAATACGCGCCCGAAAAACGTAAAGGCTTCTTCGGCAGCATTCCGCAGGCGGGCGTGACCATCGGCATGCTGATGGCGACCTTTATCGTCTCGCTGATGACGCTGTTCAGCGAGGAAGATTTCCTCTCCTGGGGCTGGCGCATTCCGTTCCTGCTGAGTTCGGTTCTGGTGTTGCTCGGCCTGTGGATCCGTAAGGACATCGACGAGACGCCTGATTTCAAGAAGGTAAAACAATCGGGCCAGGTGGCGAAAGCGCCTCTGCGCGATACCCTGAAACATCACTGGCGCGAAGTGCTGATTGCCGCCGGTCTGAAGGTGGTAGAAACCGCGCCGTTCTATATCTTCTCGACGTTTGTCGTGAGCTATGCCACCACGACGCTGACGTATCAAAAATCTCAGGCGCTGGAAGCCGTGACGCTGGGAGCCCTGGTGGCCACGGTGATGATCCCGTTAATGGGGCTGCTCTCGGATAAAATTGGCCGTCAACGCATGTATGCCGCGAGCGTCTTCATCCTGGGTTTGTTTATCGTGCCGTGGTTTATGCTGCTCAATACCGGAACAACCTGGGGCATTGTGCTTGCGACGGTCATCGCCTTTGGCGTGTTGTGGGCACCGGTAACGGCGGTACTCGGCACGCTGTGCTCTGAAATTTTTAGTGCAAACGTACGCTACACCGGCATTACTCTCGGTTATCAGCTGGGTGCCGCGCTGGCAGGCGGTACCGCGCCGCTGATTGCCACCGGACTGCTGGCAAAATATGACGGCGACTGGGTTCCGGTGGCCTGGTATCTTGCCGTCACGGTGGTCATTTCATTAATCGCGATTTTCTGCGCCAGCCGCGTCAAGCGAACGACCCTTCTGCAGGCACAGCCCGAACATCTCTGATCGTTGTCGGCCCGACTCTCGGGCCGCTCTTTTTCCTTAAACTTCCCTTCTACATTTGATTAACATGCGTAAATCATATTCACTTGAATTATCATTTGCGGCAGACGTAGAATCGCTAGCCCGCTAATTATTCAATTATTTCTAAGGTAAACGACGTTATGCGCCTGCCCGAACGCGACCCTTATGCTCCTCGCGAGTGGCAGCCACATGAGAAACCCGCCCTGCTGGGTTCGCCTTCCACACCCGAGCACAGTACGCCAAAACGGATTGCCTACGGCGTCGTTGGCCTGCTGGTGTGCCTGACGGGAGCGCTGGGAAATGCGGTGGTGACCGCCAATCTGCAAAACCTGCAGGGGACCTTCGGGGCCTGGTCGACCGAAATCGCCTGGCTGCCCGCGGTCTACGTCATGACCAACATCTCTATCAACCTGCTGCTGGTCAAGTTCCGCCAGCAGTACGGTCTGCGCGCCTTTACGGAAGGGTTTCTGGTGCTGTACGTGCTGGTGACCTTTTTCCACCTGTTCGTAAACGATCTCAGCTCGGCGCTGATGGTGCGCGCCGCGCACGGCATGGTGGCCGCCGCGCTCAGCTCGCTGGGGATTTACTATCAAATCCAGGCCTGGCCTGCGAAGCACCGCCTGAAGGCGCTCACCATCGGGATTACCGGGTCGTCGCTCGCCATCCCTCTGGCCCGCCTGTTTTCCACCGAACTGCTGCAGCTGGACGAGTGGCGCGGGCTCTATTTCTTCGAGCTGGGGCTGGCGCTGATCTCCCTCGCCTGCGTGATAGCCTTAAAACTGCCGCCGGGCGACAGGCGCAAGGTCTTTGAGAAAAAAGACTTCATCACCTTCTTTTTAATGGCCCCCGGAATGGCCCTGCTCTGCGCCGTGCTCTCGTTGGGCCGCCTTGACTGGTGGTTCGAGGCGCCGTGGATCGGCTGGTCGCTGGCGCTATCGCTGGTGCTAATTGTGGCTGCCATCGTCTTTGAACATAACCGCGCCAACCCGCTGCTGAACACCCGCTGGCTGTCGAGCGGCAGCATCGTCCGTCTGGGGCTCATCATGCTGCTGATCCGTATCGTGCTGGCAGAGCAAAACACCGGGGTCATCGGCTGGCTGCAGTACGTGGGGTTGCAGAACGAGCAGATGACCCACCTGGCGTGGTCCATTTTCGCAGGGATCGTCTGCGGGATTGTCACCAGCTGCCTCACGATTAAGCCGACCAAACTGGCGTGGCCGATTATCACCTCCCTGGCGCTGATGATTGTTGCCTCGCTGCTGGACAGCCAGTCCAACAACCTGACCCGGCCGGATCAGCTGATGCTAAGCCAGTTTCTGCTGGGCTTCGGCAGCGCCTTCTTCCTGGCACCCGCCATGCTGGCCGCCATTGGCGGGGTGATCGCCGACCCGCGCAACCTGGTCAGCTTCTCGGTGATGTTTGGCATGAGCCAGAACCTCGGCGGCCTGCTGGGCTCCGCGATCCTCGGCACCTTCCAGACCTGGCGCGAGAAGTACCACTCCAGCCTGCTGGCGGACCAGCTCACCACGCTCAATCCGCTGGTCAACGAGCGTATCCAGCTTTACACCCAGATGTACCGGAGCCTGATTGGCGACAGTTCGCTGCTGGGAACGCAGGCGATCACGCAGCTGCAAACGGTCACCGCGCTGGAGGCGAATATTCTGGCTTACAACGATACTTATCTGCTGACGGCGGGCATCGCTGCCGCCACGCTGGTCTGGATTTTATGGCGCTTGCTGCGCCTGCGCATCACTGCCCGTATGGCGCTTAAAAACGCCACCGGCAACAAATAATTGAAAGAGTTCTGGAGAGTTTATGAGTCAGCAGGATGCCGCCAAAGAGCAGGCCAACACCCGCAAAAATGTGCGCATTGTTTCCGTTTTCACCGCCGCTGCCATCGGTATTGTCGGCGTGCTGGTGATCCTTTACGCATGGCAGCTGCCGCCTTTCACCCGCCACGCGCAGTTTACCGACAACGCCTACGTGCGCGGTCAGACGACGTTCATCAGTCCCCAGGTGAATGGCTATATCACCGAGGTGAAGGTTCAGGACTTTGTGCAGGTTAAAAAAGGCGACCTGCTGCTGCAGATTGATGACCGTATCTATCGTCAGCGCGTGCATCAGGCCGAGGCACAGCTGGCGATGAAAATTGCCGCGCTCAATAACAACCTGCAGCAGCGTAAAAGCGCCGAAGCGACGATCGCCAAAAACGACGCCGCGCTGAAAAATGCCCGTGCCCAGAGCCTGAAAACCCAGGCGGATTTAAAACGGGTGAAAGAGCTGACGGCTGACGGCTCGCTTTCCATTCGCGAACGCGACGCGGCGCTGGCCAGCGCGGCCCAGGGCAGCGCCGACATCGAGCAGGCCAAAGCCGCGCTTGAGATGTCGCGTCAGGATCTGCAGACGGTAATTGTGAACCGCGGCGCGCTGGAGGCGGATGTCGACAATGCGAAAGCGGCGCTGGAGCTGGCGCAAATTGACCTGCAAAACACCCGCATCATCGCCCCGCGCGACGGCCAGCTCGGCCAGATTGCCGTGCGTCTCGGGGCGTACGTGACCGCCGGGACCCATCTCACCACCCTTGTGCCTCCGCAGCACTGGGTGATCGCCAATATCAAAGAGACGCAGCTGGCGGAGCTGCGCGTCGGCCAGCCGGTAAAATTCACCGTCGATGCCCTGAACAACAAAGCGTATCAGGGCCGCGTGGAGAGCATCTCGCCGGCAACCGGAGTTGAATTCAGCGCCATCACGCCGGACAACGCCACCGGCAACTTTGTCAAAATTGCCCAGCGTATTCCGGTGCGCATCGAGGTGCTCGGCAAGCCTGAGGAGTCCGCCCTGCTGCGTCCGGGAATGTCGGTGCAGGTGACCATTGATACGCGGGAGGGCAAACAATGACCCTTCGCCCTATAGCCGGTCTGGTGCTGGCGGTGACGCTGGCCGGATGCCAGTCCGTCGACGTAAAACCGGCGCAGTCGACGCTGCAAATCCCTGCGCAGTGGCGCGCCGATTCCGGTCCTGCCAGCCCGGCGGAACAGCTCTGGTGGCGCAATTTCCATGACAACAACCTCAACCGCTACGTGGATCGGGCGCTAAAAAACAACAGCGACGTGCTGATCGCCCGCGAGCGAATTAACGAGTATCAGGCGCGGGTCTTTGCGGCCGACGGCAGCCTGTTTCCCTCGCTCGATGCTGGCGTAACGGGGACGCGCGCCCGTTCGCAATCCGCCGCGACCGGGCTGCCGGTCTACGGCACGCTGTACAGAGGTAGCCTGACGGCGAGCTATGACGTGGATATCTGGGGCGTCAACCGCAGCACGGCCAATGCCGCCGAAGCCTCGCTGGAGGCGCAAAAGGCCGCCGCTGCCGCCGCGGATTTGACCGTCGAGTCTTCCGTTGCGTCCGGGTATGTCACCCTGCTCTCGCTTGACGAACAGCTGCGCGTGACCGAATCCACGCTGAAATCGCGCGAAGAGGCATTTAACCTCGCGAAACGTCAGTTTGAGACGGGCTACAGCTCGCGTCTGGAGCTGATGCAGTCGGATTCCGAACTCCGCTCAACGCGAGCGCAGGTTCCCGTGCTGCAGCATCAGATTGCACAGCAGGAGAACGCCCTCAGCCTGCTGCTGGGAAGCAATCCCGGCGCGGTAGCGCGCAGCGAGAGCTTTGAGACGCTAACGCCGCTGACGCTGCCGTCACAGCTGCCTTCTACGCTCCTGAACCGTCGGCCGGATATCGTTCAGGCCGAACGCCAGCTGGTTGCGGCGGACGCCTCGCTTGCCGCGTCGCGCGCGAGCCTGCTGCCGTCGATCAACCTGACCGCAACAGGATCGATACAGGATCGCACCCTGTCCGGCCTGCTGGACAACCCGCTTCAGCTCTGGAGCGTCGGGGGCAGTATTCTCGCCCCGCTGCTGAACCGCCAGGCGCTGAATGCGCAGGTGGATATTTCCCAGTCCCAGCGTAACCAGGCGCTGTACGCCTATGAAAAAACCGTGCGTAACGCGTTTGCCGAAGTGAACAACAGCCTTGATGCTATTACGCGCTATCAGGAACAGCTGACCGAGCTGCTTGCCCAGCAGGAGGTGGCGCAGGAGACGCTGCGCATTGCGCAGAATCGTAATCGCAACGGCTACTCCTCCTATCTGGACGTGCTGGACGCGCAGCGCACGCTGTACTCGGTGCAGACCAGCGTGGTGCAGGTGAAAAATAACCTGCTGCTGGCGCAGATCGATCTGTACAGGGCGCTGGGCGGCGGCTGGGAGAGCGCGTGAACCGCCTTGCGCGCTGATGCCCTCACCCCGACTCTCTCCCACAGGGAGAGGGAGAAAAATCCAAGGAGTCAAACTATGCAACAACAATGGTCTGCAGTAGATAATTACATGATTTCTTCGCTGATCCCTGACGATGACGTGCTGAGTCAGGTGCTGGAAAACAACAAACGCGCCGGGCTACCCGAACACGATGTTGCGGCCAATCAGGGGCAACTGCTGGCGCTGTTCGTGCGTATGACCCAGGCAAGACGCATTCTTGAGATCGGTACGCTGGGCGCCTATAGCTCAATCTGGATGGCGCGCGCCCTGCCGCCGGACGGAAAGCTGGTTACGCTCGAGGCTGACCCGACGCATGCCGATGTGGCCCGCCAGAATATTCACCTCGCGGGGCTGAGCGATCGCATTGAACTGATTGAAGGCCCGGCGCTGAGCTCGCTGGAGAATTTCGGTGACGTTCCGCCGTTCGACCTGATCTTTATCGATGCCGATAAGCCCAACAATCCCGGCTATCTGGAGTGGGCGCTGCACTATTCACGTCCCGGCACGATAATCATTGGCGATAACGTGGTGCGCGATGGCGAAGTGATTAACGGGCAAAGCGACGACGCGCGCGTGCTGGGGGTACGGCGTTTTATCGAGATGATTGGGGATAACCCGCGCCTAACCGCCACCGCGCTGCAAACGGTGGGGGTTAAGGGATGGGATGGGTTTACGCTGGCAATCGTGAACGGATGAAAATTGTGCGACCTGGTGCCCTCACCCCAACCCTCTCCCACAGGGCTGAGTAATCCCCACAAAATAATGCCAGCACGGACGCCCCCCTCTCGGCCTGCAGGAAACGCCTCAGCGATTTACAGCCGGACCAGGGCGTTGCTGTAAGTCTTCAATCTTTCTGAAACAACGTTATAGCTTCTGTTTAATCATTACTGGGGATTCCTCAGTCCACAGAGAGAGGGAGAAAACCGGGCAAGAGTTTTAACCGGAAATCTGCTCCATCGCCTGCAGAATACGCTTATCCGAAATCGGATACGGCGTACCGAGCTGCTGGGCAAAGAAGCTGACGCGCAGCTCCTCTATCATCCAGCGGATCGCCTGAACGTCTTCATCTTCGCGGCGCGCCGGCGGCAGCTTGTTTAGCCACTGCTGCCACGCCTGCTGCACGCTCTCCACTTTCAGCATCTGCGCGCGATCGCGGTGCGGGTCGATAGCCATTTTTTCCAGACGTTTTTCAATCGCCTGAAGATAGCGCAGCGTATCGCCCAGACGCTTAAAGCCGTTGCCGGTCACGAAGCCGCGATAGACCAGCCCCGCCATCTGCGCCTTCACATCTGAGAGCCCCAGCGCCATGGTCATATCCACGCGCCCCTTCAGGCGCTTGTTGATATTGAACACGGCGGTAAGGATCTGCTCGACCTGTTTGGCAATCTCCACCACGGTGTCGTTCAGCTCCGCGCGTACCTTTTCATGGAGCTGAGCAAAGCCCTCTTCCGTCCAGACCGGACCGCCCGCCTCGTGGATCAGCTTGTCCACGCCGCAGGAGATGCAGTCGTCAATCAGATCCAGCACCTTGCCGTACGGGTTAAAGTACAGCCCGAGCTTGGCCTTGTTCGGCAGCTTCTCGTGCAGATACTTGATCGGCGACGGGATGTTGAGCAGCAGCAGGCGACGCAGCCCGCGCCACATCATCTGCTGCTGTTCCTGCGGATTATCAAACAGTTTGATCGCCACGCTGTCGCGCTCGTCCACCAGCGCAGGCCAGGCTTTGACCTTATAGTTACCGCGCTTCTGTTCGTAGCTTTCCGGAAGCTGACCAAAGCTCCAGATATGCAGCCCGCTCTGCTCGATACCGTCGTCCGCCACCGCAGACAGCGTTTCCTGAACTTTGCCTTTCAGCGCCTCTTTCAGCTCGCTCAGCGAACGCCCTTCCAGCAGCTTTTTGTTTTTATCATCCACCACGCGGAAGCTGATTTTCAGGTGATCGGGCACCTGATCCCAGTTCCAGTCTTCACGGTCGATGGTGGTGCCGGTCATGCGTCGGAACTCACGCTCGAGCGCGTCCAGCAGCGGCAGCTCCAGCGGCGTGACGCGGCCTAAAAAGGCTTCCGCATAGTTTGGCGCAGGCACAAAGTTACGGCGCACCGGTTTCGGCAGGGATTTAATCAGCGCAATCACCAGCTCGCGGCGCAGGCCGGGGATTTGCCATTCAAACCCGCCCTCATCGACCTGGTTTAGCAGCGGCAGCGGAATATGAACGGTCACACCATCCGCGTCGGCACCCGGTTCAAACTGATACGTCAGGCGCAGCTTGAGGTTGCCCTGATGCCAGAAGTTCGGGTAGTCGAGCTTGCTGACCGACTCCGCCCCCTCTTTAATCAGCATGCTCTTTTCGAAGTTGAGCAGGTCCGGCGTCTCTTTGCTGGCCTTCTTCCACCAGCTGTCGAAGTGGCGGGCGGAGATGACATCGTGGCTGATGCGCTGGTCGTAAAACTCAAACAGCGCCTCATCGTCCACCAGAATGTCGCGGCGGCGGGACTTGTGCTCAAGCTCCTCCACTTCCGCGCGCAGCTTCAGGTTTTCGCGGAAGAAGACGTGGCGCGTCTGCCAGTCTCCCTCCACCAGCGCGTGGCGGATAAACAGCTCGCGGCTGAGCGCCGGGTCAATCTGGCTGTAGTTGACCTTCCGCGCGGCAACCACCGGCAGGCCGTAAACGGTCACCTTCTCGGTCGCCATTACCGCGCCCTGCGCGCGCTCCCAGTGCGGTTCACTGTACGAGCGCTTAAGCAGATGCTGCGCCACCGGCTCCACCCATTCCGGATCGATACGCGCGGCAATGCGCCCCCACAGGCGGCTGGTTTCCACCAGCTCCGCGACCATGGTCCATTTCGGCGGCTTTTTGAACAGGCCGGAACCGGGGAAGATGGAGAAACGGGCGTTGCGCGCGCCGGTATACTCCTGCTTTTCGGCGTCCTTCATCCCAATGTGGGACAGCAGGCCGGTCAGCAGCGCGATATGAATCTCGCGGTACTCCGCCGGCTCGCTGTTGACCGGAATGCCCAGCTCTTTCACCACCTGGCGCAGCTGGGTGTAGATATCCTGCCACTCGCGCACGCGCAGGTAGTTGAGGAAATCCACGCGGCACTGGCGGCGGAACTGGTTCGAGGAGAGCGCTTTCTGCTGCTCGCCGAGATAGTTCCACAGGTTTACGAAGGCGAGGAAATCGGACTCTTTGTCGTGGAAGCGACGATGCTTTTCGTCAGACGCCTGCTGTTTGTCCATCGGACGCTCGCGCGGGTCCTGAATGGAGAGCGCCGAGGTAATGATCATCGCCTCGCGCACGCAGCCGTGCTTTTGCGCTTCCAGCACCATACGGGCCAGACGCGGATCCACCGGCAGCTGGCTGAGCTGGCGGCCCAGCGGCGTCAGCTTGTAGACCGTCGCCTGCTCGTCGGTGGTAATGGCGCCGAGCTCTTCCAGCAGACGCACGCCGTCCTGAATGTTGCGTTTGTCCGGCGCTTCGACGAACGGGAACGCGGCGATATCGCCCAGCCCCAGCGCGGTCATCTGCAGGATAACGGACGCCAGGTTGGTGCGCAGAATTTCCGGGTCGGTAAACTCCGGGCGCGACAGGAAATCATCTTCGGAATAGAGACGAATACAGATCCCTTCCGACACGCGGCCGCAGCGGCCTTTACGCTGGTTAGCGGACGCCTGGGAGACCGGCTCAATCGGCAGCCGCTGGACCTTCGTGCGGTAGCTGTAGCGGCTGATGCGCGCCGTGCCCGGGTCGATCACGTATTTGATCCCCGGTACGGTCAGCGAGGTTTCCGCCACGTTGGTCGCCAGAACGATGCGTCGCCCGCCGTGCGGCTGGAAGACGCGGTTCTGCTCGCTGTTCGAAAGGCGCGCGTAAAGCGGCAGGATCTCCGTGTGGCGCAGGTCGCGCTTGCTGAGCGCATCGGCGGTATCGCGAATTTCGCGTTCGCCGCTCATGAAGATCAGGATGTCGCCCGCGCTTTCGTTGCCCAGCTCGTCAACGGCGTCGAAGATAGCCTGCAGCTGGTCGCGCTCGGTATCATCCGCCTCTTCCACAATCGGACGATAGCGCACTTCCACCGGATACGTGCGTCCTGACACCTCGATAATCGGCGCATTGTTGAAATGCTTTGAGAAGCGCTCAGGGTCGATGGTCGCGGAGGTGATGATGATTTTCAGATCCGGGCGACGCGGCAGCAGCTCTTTCAGGTAGCCGAGCAGGAAGTCGATGTTCAGGCTGCGCTCGTGCGCTTCGTCAATGATGATGGTGTCGTACTGCATCAGCAGGCGATCCTGCTGGATTTCCGCCAGCAGAATACCGTCGGTCATCAGCTTGACCATGGTGTTATCGCTAACGTGGTCGCTGAATCGCACCTTGTAACCGATGCAGCCGCCCGGCTCCGTCTGCAGCTCTTCGGCAATACGGTTCGCCACGGTGCGTGCCGCCAGTCGACGCGGCTGGGTGTGGCCTATCAGCCCTTTTAGCCCGCGTCCCAGCTCCATACAGATTTTCGGCAGCTGGGTGGTTTTCCCCGAGCCGGTTTCCCCCGCCACAATCACCACCTGGTGGTCGCGGACGGCCTCAAGGATGTCCTGTTTTTTCTGGCTGACGGGCAGGTTTTCCGGGTAGGTAATCGCCGGGCGCGCGGTTTCGCGCAGCACAACTTTCCCTGCTGCCTGTTCAATCTCTTTCGCCATCTCCTGGTAAATGGCCTGTTGAGCATCAGGATTTTTAACCTTCTTAACGCCGTGCAGACGGCGGGCGAAGCGCTGTTTGTCGCGCAGCATCAGAGAATCGAGCTGTTGCAGGAGCATCGGGAAGGTCAATTTTTGTTGTTCTGTCATAGCGTTAAAGGGCACTACACGCCCTGATAAACTCTCTTTTTAATGATTGCTATAGAGTACCACAATGACGCCTTTCGCGCCTTATTCAAAAAATTCGAACATAGGCTTCGATATATTGCGCTATCTCTATGGCAGGATTGTGAATAGAGTGTCAACAAGCAACGGGGCAACCCCCTTCAATCAAATGCAAAAACAGGAATCACCCATGAGCAAAGTATTAGTTTTGAAATCCAGTATTCTGGCAGGGTACTCTCAGTCTGGTCAGCTGTCTGATTACTTCGTTGAACAGTGGCGTGAACAGCATTCCGCTGACGAAATCACCGTGCGTGACCTGGCTGCAAACCCAATTCCTGTGCTGGACGGCGAGCTGGTTGGCGCGCTGCGCCCAAGCGATGCACCGCTGTCTCCACGTCAGCAGGAAGCTCTGGCCCTGTCCGACGAGCTGATTGCTGAGCTGCAGGCGCACGACGTTATCGTCATCAACGCCCCAATGTACAACTTCAACATCCCTACCCAGCTGAAGAACTACTTCGACCTGGTGGCGCGCGCTGGCGTAACCTTCCGTTACACCGAGAACGGCCCTGAAGGTCTGGTGAAAGGCAAGCGTGCGATCGTACTGACCAGCCGTGGCGGTATCCATAAAGACACCCCAACCGACCTGGTTGCGCCGTACCTGAGCCTGTTCCTGGGCTTCATCGGCATCACTGACGTGAACTTCGTGTTCGCTGAAGGTATCGCTTACGGTCCGGAAGTGGCGACCAAAGCGCAGACCGATGCGAAAGCCGCTATCGACAGCCTGGTAGCAGCCTAAGACTTCACCCTCTCACCGCCTGGTGGGAGGGTTTTTCTTTTCCCCGCATTTCGTTATCATCCGCTCCCACTCTCCAGCCGGGCGGCCTGATGTCAGCGATTATTGATTCTTTTATTGCCCCACCGTGTCACGACGACATTCAGATCCTCTGGCAGGATGAACATCTGCTGCTGATCGATAAGCCTTCCGGTCTGCTCAGCCTCTCGGGCAAAAATCCTCAAAACCTTGATTCCGTCCATTATCGTCTGGTCCAGACGTTCCCCGGCTGCACGCTGGTACACCGTCTGGATTTCGGCACGTCCGGGCTAATGGTGGTTGCGCGCAATAAGGCCATCAACGCGGCGCTGTGCCAGCAGTTCAGCCAGCGCAGCGTGGAGAAGGTCTACAGCGCCCTGCTTTGCGGCCATGTGGAAAACGACGAGGGAATAATAGACGCGCCGATTGCCAAAGACCCGGCGCTGTTTCCGCTGATGTCGATTTGCGCCATCAACGGAAAACCCGCCCGCTCCCGCTATCGGGTCGTGGAACGTTTTTATCAGGGTACGGGACTGCCGTTAACGCGGGTGATACTGACGCCGGAGACCGGGCGAACCCATCAGCTGCGTATTCACTGCCAGCAGCTGGGGCACCCGATTCTGGGCTGCGACCTGTATGGCGGTCTTGAAGCGCTGGGGGCTGAGGAAACGCCCCGGCTGATGCTGCATGCAAGCGAGTTGAATTTTATTCATCCCGTGAGCGGAGAGCCGGTTAACGCCCGTCACGCCGCCCCGTTCTGAATGCGGTTTACCACATCAAATCGTCAGGGATTTTGAAGTCCGCGTACGGATCGTCTTCGTCCTGCTCTTCCTGGCTGAGCGCGCTGTTTAACACGATGCTGTCGGCATCGCGCTGGGCAATTTTATCGGCCACCACCGCCGGAATAATCGCGTATTCACAGTCGCCGCTGGCGTTGATGACCAGACGGGCAATCGCCAGACGGCCGTTGATCAGCTGAGCCTGAGTTTGCTTGTCGACGTCGATTTTTTTGATCAGATTACCGTCGGTGAAGTTAAAGGTGATGTTGCCTTTCGCCACGGTGATGCGGTTCATCTCAATCAGTTGCTTCACCTGCGCCTTAAACTCTTTCGCCAGCACGGCCTGCTTCTGCTGCTCGCTCAGCAGCTTGTCGCGCTCGATCTGCGCTTTCTTGTTCTCTTCTACCGCTTCCCGAGCCTCGCGCGCCTGAACGCGTGATTTCTTTGCCGTGCGCTGCACTTTCGCCGCTTTTTTGCTGCTGACCAGGCCCGCTTTCAGCATCTGCTCTTGTAAGGTGAGTTTTGTCATGATTGTTTCTAAACCGATTGGAAATTTTGGGGATTATAGCGGGAATTGCGGAGCCTGTGCCAGAGAAGTAGGCATGGCGCTTTGTCGCCTGAGCTTTGTTTATTCTTTATTCAGCGTTTACTAACGTTACGGCCGCAAGACTGATTAAAAAATGTCAGGTCATTTTCTTAAAAAAAAATCAGCAACTCATAAATATGATGTGAGTTGAATATCTGTACCCGCTTCAGGCGTAGGCTGCTTTTCTCTTATTAAAAGAGTAAGGAAAAAATATGGCCTTAAAAGGAACAATGCTGCTTAACGATGCTGACTATGCGCCTTTTAACCTGCACGGCGTTGGCGTGTTTATGGCCCATTCCGGGCAGGGAATTTACAGAAACAATGGATTATGTGGTGCTGTTAAAGGCTCAGGTCCAATTCCCCCTGGGAAATACTGGATTGTTGACAGAGGGACTGGAGGTTTCTTTTCAGGGGTTAAAAGCGAAGGTTCAGGATCGGTGGAACAAGGTTAGATCCGGGGCAGAATTTGGCCGCGATGAGTGGTTTGCTTTATACAAGGATGACTGGGGTATCGATGATGGCACCTGGATTGATAACGTCTATCGGGGTTTGTTTCGGCTGCATCCGGGTACGCTATCTGAGGGATGTATCACGATTGCCCATGATTCTGATTACGCATTGATCCGCAATGCTCTGATGAGTACGGAACTTATTCAGGTTCCCTGTATGCGTTCACTGATGGCACGCGGCTGGGTTGAGGTGATTGAAAGTGGCTACACCAACACTTGTCCGTAAATGGGGCATCAGGCTATTCAAAACGGTCTGGTTTCTATGCATCAGCATTATAGTAGGCCGCATATTGGGACCCGCTGAACGCTATCTTGATCATGACGTGGCCTCATCTATATGTGATTTTATTTATGGCGACGTGAATGCTGAAACAATATATGACACATATACCAATATCGATATTTTAATTGTACTGACCCTCGCCACGGTTATTTATCGCTTAACAACACTGCTCCTCAAGAAAATAAGGAAATAAAGAATGCCAATTCCTCCCTACATGTGGCTAAAAGACGATGGTGGAGCAGATATTAAAGGTTCCGTTGATGTTCAGGACCGTGAAGGTAGCATTGAGATCATAGGGCTGAGTCATGGCCTAAACCTACCGGTAGACAGCGCTAACGGCAAGATCACCGGCACGCGTCAACACTCATCCATGCGGATTGAAAAGGAAGTTGATAGCTCCACGCCCTATCTCTATAAAGCAGCATCTACCGGTCAGGCGCTTAAAAGCGCTGAAATAAAGTTCTATCATATCAATGATGCCGGACAGGAAGTCTGTTATTACACCGTCTTGATGGAGAACGTAAAGGTTACGGGTGTTAACTGCAGCGTGCCGAACGTGAAGATCGCTGCCAACAATAAAATGAACCATGTTGAAAGCGTAAGTCTGCAGTACGAAAAAATCACCTGGCGCATTGTCGACGGCAACATCATGCACAGTGACGCCTGGAACGAACGTCCTACAGCATAACGCTAAGGGGCGCGATGCCCCTTACTCTTCCTATCCTGGCATGTGCGCAACACTGTTCATGAACTTCGCTCATGTTGCATTGAAATTAAGTCACTTCCCCTGCGCCGCGGGCTCAGGCATAAATTATGCATCGGTAACTTCTTGGCAACATGAACTTAGGATGCATAACCACAATGAGCAAAGCTTTCACATATACCCTTAAGCGCAGTTGCTTCGATGAGAATTACAACCCGTCAGAAAATACGCGTACGACCACCAACTTTGCCAACCTGGCGCGCGGGGAAAAGCGTCAGGAAAACCTGCGCAATACGCTGGTGATGATCAACAACCGCTTTAACGCCCTGGCGCGCTGGGATAACCCAAACGCCGATCGCTACGCGGTTGAGCTGGAAATTATCTCTGTCGATTTGAACATTGGCGCGGAAAAACCGTTCCCGGCCATTGAGATTCTGCAAACCACCATTGTCGACAAGAAAAACAACCAGCGTATCCCTGGCATCGTCGGAAATAACTTCTCTTCTTACGTGCGGGATTATGATTTCAGCGTGCGCCTGCTGGAACACAACAAGAACCAGCAGCACTTCAGCATTCCGGAAAAGTTTGGCGAACTGCACGGCAATATTTTCCGCCACTTTGTGAATTCGCCGGAATACAAAGAGAACTTCAGCAAGGGTCCGGTGATCTGCCTGAGCGTCTCCAGCAAAGATACGTATCGCCGCACCGGTAACCAGCATCCTGTGCTGGGCATTGAATATCAGCCGGATGGCGAGTCGCTGACGGAACAGTACTTCGCGAAGATGGGCCTGAAGGTTCGCTATTTCATGCCGGAAAACAGCGTGGCGCCGTTCGCGTTCTTCTTTACCGGGGATTTGCTGAGTGACTACACCGATCTGGAGCTGATTGCCACCATCAGCACGATGGAGACGTTCCAGAAAATCTATCGCCCGGAAATTTATAACGCAAACTCGGCGGCGGGACTGTGCTACCGACCGGATCTGAACCAGCAGGATCACTCCTTAACCAAAATTGTTTATGACCGGGAAGAGCGTAGCCGACTGGCGATTGAACAGGGTCGCTTTACCGAAGAATACTTCATTAAGCCTTACCAACACATTCTTGAGCAGTGGTCTGATAACTACACGCTTTAATTCATCAAAAAAGGTCTTTTATTATGAAAACATTGCTCCCGACTTCAACGGCTGGCAGCCTGCCTAAGCCGACCTGGCTTGCGCAACCTGAAACGCTCTGGTCCCCCTGGAAATTACAGGATCAGGAACTCCTGGCGGGTAAACAGGACGCGCTGCGCCTGTCCCTGGATGAGCAGATCCGCGCGGGTATCGATATCGTCAGCGACGGGGAACAGACCCGCCAGCACTTCGTCACTACCTTTATTGAACACCTGAGCGGTGTGGATTTTGAAAATCGCCAGACGGTGCGCATTCGTAACCGCTACGACGCCAGCGTGCCGACCGTGGTTTCTGCCGTTGCGCGTCAGAAACCGGTATTCGTGGACGATGCGAAATACCTGCGTCAGCTCACGGACAAGCCGATCAAATGGGCCCTGCCCGGGCCGATGACCATGATCGACACCCTTTACGACGCCCACTATAAAAGCCGCGAAAAGCTGGCCTGGGAATTCGCCAAAATCCTCAATCAGGAAGCGCGTGAGTTAGAGGCCGCAGGCGTGGATATTATCCAGTTTGATGAACCGGCATTTAACGTCTTTTTTGACGAGGTGAACGACTGGGGTATCGCCGCGCTGGAGCGCGCCATTGAAGGGCTGAAGTGCGAAACCGCGGTACACATCTGCTACGGCTACGGCATCAAAGCCAATACCGACTGGAAAAAAACGCTCGGCTCAGAGTGGCGCCAGTACGAAGAGGCCTTCCCTAAGCTGCAGACCTCTAATATCGACATCATCTCACTGGAGTGCCACAACTCCCGCGTGCCGATGGATCTGCTGGAGCTGATCCGCGGTAAAAAGGTGATGGTCGGCGCGATTGATGTGGCAACCAACGCCGTTGAAACGCCGGAGGAAGTCGCCGATACGCTGCGTAAAGCGCTGCAGTTCGTCGATGCCGACAAGCTTTACCCGTCAACCAATTGCGGCATGGCCCCGCTTTCACGCCAGGTGGCTAACGGCAAGCTGAAAGCACTCAGCGCCGGCGCAGAGATTATCCGCAAGGAGCTCGGCGCGTAATCCCTTACGTTTGCCAGTAGAGCGGCGTGCCGAAAAACGCCACGTAATAATCTATCACCGCCCTGACGTTCAGGGGCGGATGACGTGCGTTAGGATAGATCGCCGCAATATTAAGTTGCTCCGTGTTGATGGCGCACGTCATTTCCGGCATAAGGGCAACCAGCTCCCCCCGCTTCAGCCTGTCGCCAATCAGCCAGTCCGGAAACAGGACGATCCCCATCCCACCCAGCGCGGCAATGAGCAGCGACTCCGCATTATTGGACGTCATCAGCGGCGCGACGGGATAATGCACCCAATTTTCCCCTTTGCGACGCACGAGCCAGCGGTTAGGCCCGGACGAACCGCGATAGACCAGACATTTGTGCTGGCTCAGTTCGGTCGGGTCGGCCGGAATGCCGTGTTGACGCAGATACGCGGGCGACGCGGCAAGGTGGTAGCGCTGCTGCCCAAAAACACGGCGTGGAACGTCGAATCCGTCAGCGTGCCGATGCGGAAGATGAGATCGGCGGCATCCCGGTGCGGGTCGATAAAGTCATCGGTCAGCGTCAGCTCAATGGTTAACCGTGGATAACGCTCGGCCAGACCAGCCAGTCCGGGCGCAACGTGTCTCTGTCCAAAAAATACCGGCCCATTTATGCGAACCGTGCCGGAGGGTTCGGTCGAACGTTCGTCCAGCTCCCGACGCGCCTCTTCGAAGTTATCGACCATCGCCCGGGCATAGCGGATAAACAGATGCCCGCTTTCCGTAGGGATCACCGCCCGGGTATTGCGATAGAACAGCTGCTGGCCGAGCGCGTCCTCAAGCTGATGAACAATGCGCGACACCTGCGAGGCAGAAATTCCTTCTCGTCGCGCGACGACGGAAAAGTTCTGCGTTTCATAGACGGCAATAAACAGCAGCAGTGAGCGAAGGTTCATGCTTCCGGCATCTGACATTAATGCATTTCCTGCAAAGGTGTTTCCTGCATTATGGCATTTTTCTCACGGGTCTACCGACGTAATCTTCTTCGCCTGAAAACGGAGGATGCGTAATGCAGTTTATTTTGATTTTACTGGTGATTGCCGGCGGGATGGGCCTCTCCGTCGAGGCGGGGCTGCTGGGGCCATTAGGGGGAGAAGTGGGCGATTTATGGGCGACGTTCAGCATTTTTGGCGTCGGCGCCGCGCTGACGTTTCTGCTGATGCTGTTTTTCAGCCCGCGTAACAGCCCGTCGTTTTTCGCCCAGCCCGGCTGGCAGCTGCTCGGCGGCGTGCTCGGCCCTGTTTACGTGGTCATTCTGACTATCGCCACGCCGACCATCGGCATCGCTCTGACGATGATTGGCATTCTGGCTGGTCAGGTTTTTAAAAGCCTGATCATTGACCACTTTGGCCTGCTGGGTACGCCGCACAGGAAGATAAACGCAAAACGTATCGTGGCGCTGGTTTTTATTATTGCGGCACTGGTTCTGGTCGCACAGGGGTGATGATATGACGCTGATAATGATTCTTCTGGCCGTCTGCGGCGGCGCAACGCTGAGCATTCAGGCCGCGATTAACGGGCAGCTCGGCAGCAGCGTGGGCGTTTTCAAAAGCGCGTTTCTGACATTTTCCGTCGGCGCGCTGGTGACCGCCCTGCTCATTTTCTTCTTTGAGCCTAAGCAGGCGGTCACGCTGCTGGACGTGCCGAAATGGCAGCTCCTCGGGGCGATGTTCGGCGTGCCTTACATTGTGATCATGGTCGTGGCGGTGCAGCGCATCGGCACCGCCGTCGCTACGGTGGCGGTGATCTTCGGCCAGCTCGCCATGAGTATGCTAATTGATAACTTTGGCTGGTTAAACAATCCCGCTATTCCGTTTTCGCCGAGCCGTCTGGGCGCGGTGGCTTGCCTGGGGATTGCCCTGTGCTTCATTTACTCCAGCAGCAAAACCGGCAATGTTCGCGACTAAGCTTACGTCTTCCGGGTGAAAAACAGCGTCACCGTGGCGACGGTGACGCCAAATTTCTTCATCTCGGTTTTATTAAACAGATGCGTCTCATCCTGCAGGTACATCCAGTCGTCGAAGTTCAGTAGCCAGGTGCTGCCGTTGGCCTTCACGTTCATGCTGTAATGCCAGTTAAAGGCGTTGCCTGCGGACTGTCCCGTGGCAACCCCTTCAATATCCCCTGCCGTACCCTCGTAGCGATCGTTCCCCACGCGGCGGATGTGCCAGACCCGCTGCTGCTTCTCGCCGTCGTCGTAAACGAAGTGCTCGTTGAGCGTCAGCGTATCGCCGATAACGTCCCCGGCAATCTCAACGTGAAAGCGGCGGATCTGCTTGCCGCTGCGATCCTGCACCATCCCCCACGCTTCGGTTTTGCCCTGGAAGTAGTGGAAGATATCAAGCCGCGGCTCCTGCTGGCGATACTCGGTCACTTCAGTGCTACAGCCCGCCAGCAGCATCGTGAATGCCAGCGCCATCATCAGGATACGTTTCATTTTTGGCCTCCGATTAACTGCTGACGCAGCTCAGGATATTGCGTGCGGGGATCGAGCCAGATGGCCAGAAAACGGGTGCTGAACGCTTCCGACTGACGCGGTCCAAGTGGAATAAACGATGTTTGCGCCGCTGACGCGCGATACCAGAACTGTCCCTGCTTATCGTTGAGAACAAACGCCAGCTGTGAGCCCGGGCGGACGTCCGGCCAAAGGGACTGGAGCATCCGCAGCCAGGCTTCGCTTTGAGGCTCCTGCGCCAGAATCCCCTGCGCTTGCCACTGGTCGCGGGTCGCCTCAACCAGATCATCGCGATCGATGTCCCGCGCATAGGTAATAATCAGCGCCTGATCCTGATTATCCCGACCGTAACGCCCGTCCGGGGTGCGCAGCTGAGAGGTATAGACCGTGAACGGACCCCAGGTGAGCGTGGCGTCACCCACCTTCCGCCAGGCAAGCCAGTCGGCGGCCTGGGCAACCGGAACAACCAGCGTCAGCCAAAGCAGCAAAACCACAGATCTCATTTTTGTCTCCCCATCAGCAGGTGGAAAAACAGCATCAACACCAGCCAGCCCGGCGCCATCCAGCTCACGACGATAAAGGTCGGCTCCAGAAATGTGATGGCTCCCAGCCGCTCGCCAATCAGGTACGCCACCGGCCCGCCCACGGCGGCCAGCAGGGTCAGCAGCCAGCCGGGTAGCGTGGTGGTGCGCGTCAGCTGCGTCCAGACGGTGGCGAACATCAGCCACAGTGCCACCATCCAGAGCGGCATCAGGGAGTCGCTCGTGAAGGCAATCAGCCCCGTCAGCGCCCAGAGCGTATCCAGCAGGCTGCCCGCCGCCGCCAGACCAATGGCGTAAAAACGGTATACAGGCGGCAACAGCAGGCACGCCAGGATCGCCAGAGCGATCCAGATAATCAGGCCCTGTTCGCGAAAGAGCACCACCAGCGCCCAGTAGAGATCGAACGCGACGGCCAGCAGGAAGACCTGAATATGACGTCTCATACGCGCTCGGCGGTCAGCTGCACCACGCTAATGGTGCGGGCGTTAAACCCGGCTTCGCAGTAGCCAAAATAGTACAGCCACATGCGGCGGAAACGTTCATCGAAGCCGAGCTTTTCAATCTCCTGCCAGGCGTGGACAAAGCGCTGCCGCCAGTGGGCCAGCGTGCGGGCGTAGTCCGGCCCCATGTCGAAGAGATTGCGCACCACGAAATCGGTGTGGCGCGTCATCAGCTCGTTCATCGCGGTAATGCTCGGCAGGAAGCCACCGGGAAAAATGTAGCGCTGGATAAAATCGACGCTTTTGCTGTAGTCGCGATAGCGCTGGTCCTGAATGGTGATGGCCTGAATCGCCATCCGCCCTCCGGGGCGCAGCCGCGCCTGACAGGTCCGGAAGAACGTGGGCAGATAGCGTTGCCCGACGGCTTCAATCATCTCTATTGAGACCAGCTTGTCGTACTGTCCGGTGAGGTCGCGATAGTCGCAGAGCAGCACCTCAACGCGATCCTGCAACCCGGCGCGGGCGATCCGCTCGGTCGCCCAGCTATATTGCTCCTGCGACAGCGTGGTGGTGGTCACCCGACAGCCGTAATGACGGGCCGCGTATTCCGCCATCGCGCCCCAGCCGGTGCCAATTTCCAGCAGATGATCGCCCGGGTTCAGCGCCAGCTGGTCACACAGGCGCGCCATTTTGGCCCGCTGAGCCGCCGTGAGATCCTGCTCGTCAGCCGTAAACAGCGCGCTGGAATAGAGCAGCTCTTTATCCAGAAAATGGGCATAAAATGTATTGCCCAGATCGTAATGGGCGGCAATATTTTCGCGCGCCTGCGCGCGGGAGTTACGCCGCGTCCAGTGACGTATCCGCTCCAGCGGCCTGCCGAGCAGACGGAAGCCGTTTTCCAGACGACCAAGCACCTCGCCGTTGAGCGCGAGCAGCTCCAGAAGCGGCGTCAGGTTCGCGGTTTCCCATTCGCCATCCATCCAGGCCTCTGCCGCAGCAAGGCTCCCGCCCGTTAACACGCGCCAGTAGACGCCGGGAGAAAGAATTTGCACATCCGCATGCAGCGCGGAGGACGTCTCGCCAAAATGAAAGGTCTGCGCCCCTTCACGCAGCGTGAGCGAGCCGCCGCGGATACCGCTTAACAGACGAAACAGCAGCCATCGCGCGATGCGGACGTTGCGCGGAATATCGGGTTCTAACGCAAAGACGGGATCGGTCATGAGCGTTCACTCCTGCTGACGGGATGGTTATACAGCGGCACGCGCTTGAGCCACAGGCGCAGCGCCTGCCAGTAAATGGCAAAAACGGTTTTCAGGGTCATGAGCGGAATGCGCAGCAACAGCGAGCGCAGCGCGGGGCGCGTCAAAGGCTCCCGGCGCAGCGCGAGCGTGGCGTCAAAGACCTTCGCTTCCTGATGATTTTCAATGTGCATATGCAGCGTGTTATCCGGGTCGTTAAAGCGCCAGTGGTAGATCATGTCCATCGGGTTGAAGGGGGAAACGTGAAACGCTTTTTCCGTGGGCTGCGCATCCTGTCCGTTGACGGCATAGTAATGACGTTCATTCCACGGCGTGTTGCGGACCTCCGCCAGCACCCAGCGCAGCGTCCCCTTCCCGTCGTAGCAGTAGTAAAAGTTGACCGGATTGAAATGAAAGCCGAAATAGCGCAGCTGCGTCAGGAGCATGACCCGCCCGTCCGGACGTTCCCCGGTCAGGCTCTCCAGCCTGCTCAGCACGTTTTCTTTGAGCGGCGTACCGAGCGGGTAGTCCGCATCGTGAAACGAAGCGGCGGCAAAGCGATTGCGCCGCACGCCGACGGACGAGAGCTGCGGCAGTTCATCGAGATCCAGCCAGGCCATAAAGACGCTGTAGCTGAATTCGTGGGTTTTCGGCTGAAGGCGGCGGTGGCGTAACACGCCGTGGTAGAGGCAGCTGTTCATCTCAGTTCCCCTCTCCGGCCGCTATCGCGTTGACCACGTCCAGCGCGCTGCGCACGCCATCTTCATGAAAGCCGTTGTACCAGTAAGCCCCGCAGTACCAGCTCCGGTTGTGACCGTTGATCTCGCCGCGCCGCGCCTGCGCCCGCCAGCTTTGCGGGTTAAACAGCGGATGTTCATAGACAAAGCGTTGCACAACGAAGCGTTCATCTACAGGCGCGTCCGGGTTGAGGGTAACGCAGAACAGCGGACTGCCCGCAGGCAGCCCCTGCAGGATGTTCATGTTGTAGGTGACGCAGGCGCTGGCCTGCTCCTGCTCGCTCAGACGGTAGTTCCAGCTGGCCCACGCGCGCTGCCGCACCGGCAGCCAGCGCGGATCGCTGTGTAAAACGACCTCGTTGCGCTGCCAGCCGATATCGCCCAGCACCTCGCGCTCTGCGGGCGTCGGGTCATCAAGCATCGCCAGAGCGCTGGCGGAGTGGCAGGCAAAAATCACCCGATCGAAGGTATGGCTGCCGTTTTCAAGCTGGAGCGTAACCCCGTGCTCGTGGCGGCTCACCCGCTGCACCGGTGAATTGAGACGCAGATTCAGACGGTCGCCCAGCTTGTCGAGCATGGCGCGGATATACTCCCGCGAGCCGCCCGGCACCACGTACCACTGCGGGCGATGGGTGATATCCAGCAGCCCGTGGTTCTGGAAGAAACGTAAGAAAAGCGGCAGCGGGAAACGCTTCATCTCCTGCAGCGACGAGGACCAGATCGCGGCGCCCATCGGCAGAATGTAGTGGCGCGCCAAAAACGGCGTGAAGCCGTGCTGTTCCAGAAACGTTTGCAGCGTGGCGTTCGGATCCACCTCCCCGTCCAGCGCCTGTTTTGCCAGGCGGTTAAAGCGTACGATCTCGCCCAGCAGCCGCCAGAATGCCGGATTCACCAGGTTTCGGCGCTGGGCAAACAGCGACGTCAGGGTGTGACCGTTGTACTCCAGCCCCGTCGCCGGGTTGTGCACCGAAAAGCTCATCTGCGTTTTTTGCCCGCTGATGCCCAGCTCGCTGAGCAGACCCATAAAGCGCGGATAGGTGCGATCGTTGTAGACGATAAACCCGGTATCAATCGCGTATGTACCCTGCGGCGTTGAGACGTCAACCGTTGCGGTATGGCCGCCGGGCGTGGCGCCCGCTTCAAACAAGGTCACCTGATGGTGCCCGGCCAGGCGCCAGGCGCAGGTTAGCCCGGCGATGCCGCTGCCGATAATTGCGATGTTCATGAACGCACCATCCTGCGCAGCAGCGCGCGCTGAAGAAATGCCGGTAATCCGGAGAGCGCACGCAAAATAAAGCCGAACCCGGCGGGGAACGCGATATGCATTTTCTCTGCCGCCAGTCCGGTACGGATCGCCTTGACCGCCTCGTCAACGCTCACCCTGCCCGGCATGGCAAAATCGTTTTTGCGCGTCAGCGGCGTATCAACAAAGCCGGGAGAAACCACCGTGACGGCAATACCTTTGGGCTCCCAGTCCAGGCGCAGACTCTCGGCGAACCAGCTCAGGGCCGCTTTGGACGCGCCGTATGCCTCTGCCCGTGGAAAAGGCAGCCAGTGGGCCATGGAGCTCACCAGCACCACGCGGTTGCCAGAGGCCAGCTGCGGCTGCAGCGCGTCAAGACAGTTCACCGGTCCGAGGAAATTTGTCGCCATCACCCGCTCCACCAGCGCCGCATCCACCACGCCCCCATCGAGGTATTCGCAGGTGCCGGCGCAGAGAATAATCAGATCGGCATAGCAGCCGGTCAGCGCCTGGCGGCAGGCGTCCCTGTCGGTCATATCGAACAGGCGAACGGTGAGATTGGGGCAGATCTGGCGCAGCGCGTCGAGGCGCGCCCGATCGCGACCGCAGGCAATCACATGGTAGCCGTCAGCGGCAAAGGATTTCGCCAGCCCGGCGCCAATCCCCGAGCTTGCACCGGTGATCAGTACCGTTTTCATGATTTGACCCTCCGCTTCACACCGCGTACCGCCCAGCCAAGCAGAGGAAGATGTTCGTAGATCATCTCTCCCGCATCGTAATAGTCCCGCTGACGCGTGATGAGATCGCTTTCCGTGTCCACCACCGAACATCCCGGCAGTTCGAGCGGCTCTCCCCCGGCAATGCGCGGATGCGACCAGTGCATTACCCAGGTCACAGCAAACCGGTTCCCGCTGCACAGCGGCGTATCGATGGTAAAACGGCAATGCTCGACGTTGGCCAGCAGATGGGTGAAATAGCGCTGAAGCGCGAAAATCCCGTCATGCTCGCCAAACGGATCGATAAGCGTGGCATTCGAATGGTAAAGCCCCACCAGCGCGGACGGCGGCTGGCTATCCAGTGCGGCGTAGTACTCAACAAACCGACTCACGACAGAGGGCAAAGTGCTCATGGGTCACATCCTGGCTGTAAACAACGTGGCGTAATCGCATAATTAAAACTTACACAATTAATGTTATTTGTCCAAGTTTGTGGTGATTTATTTTTTATTTTAGATATATGTCAATGGCTTAGTAATAGGCAAAAGAGTGAATTCTGTAGGCCGGGTAAGGCGTAACCGCCACCCGGCTTTAACTTTCAGGATATCCTTAAGGCAAACTCGCCGGTCTTCTTCCAGGCTTATCCTTTTTATTCATAAGGATGCCCGCATGAAACGTTTCTTTCTCTCCCTTTTCTCCAGCCCGGAATCCTTACTGCAGGTGATGAGCCAGCAGGAAATCATTGAAGCCGTCGAAGATGGCGATCGCATCATTATCGACCAGGACGGGAACGCCTCGGTGAACTACAAAAGCAACGAGGTGCGGCAGGATTTTCTGCGTCACGTCAACATGCTGAAGAGGGCCTGATATGGGAACGGCGATATTTATGGTGCTGATGGTATGCGGGTACTGGTACACCAGCCGCGACCTGTCGACCCGCTTTAAAATCAAGCGCTCCTTTGGCTGGGACGTCTATTTTCTTGTGGCGCTGTACGGCTGTATTTTTGTTCTGCAGGGCGTGATTGCCACCGGTCTGCTCTGGCTGCTCCTGCTCGCCCTTTCTGCGGCCAACAACGCTTTTCACTTTGCCTCTCCGAAATATACCGACTGGCAAATCGACTTTATGAACTGGAGCTTTTTAGGCATTCAGGCGCCGGTGGTCGTGATGCTGGCGTTTGCCATCCTGTTTTGCCTCTACCGCTCTAACTGGGCAGGCAGCGCCAGGCTGGACGGCGAAAGCCGGAAAAAGCTCTACAAACGTCTGGCGCAGTCGAGCGGTATTGAACAGCTGCTGTATCAGTGTATGGAGCAAGGCGAACTGGCGCAGGTCACGCTGCGGTCGAGGCGGATTTACGTCGGCATGATCCACACCGCGACGCTGGAATATGAAAAAACGGCCAATATCGTGCTGATCCCGATGTTAAGCGGGTACAGAGACGCGAAGACGATGAACTTTCGCATCGAGAATAACTACAGCAGGTGGTATGCGGAGCATGACGTCACGCTCGACTCCGAACATCGCAGCGCCATGTCATTCCGGAAGGTGATTTTACTCAATCAGATTGAGAGCCTCTCGCTGTTCGATCCCGCCAGCGCCAGCGCGCTATCGCTGGCACAGCGCGAAGAGAGCTCTCGCCCTAAAGAGACATCCCCATAATTCTGAGAATGCTCTGCTGTGAAGCGGTTTCGAAAAGGACGTTATTAACGCAGAGCATGCCCTGCTTCTGGTAGAACCGGTACGCTCCCGCATTCTGCTCAAGCACTTCCAGCCAGAGATAGTCTTTCCCCCTGCTCCGGGCCATGTCGGTGATGCTGTTGAACATCACCAGGCCATAGTTCTTGCCGGTCTCGGCGGGATCGAGGTAGAGCTTGTTGAGGAGAACCCCCTTCTTGTCCGTTTCCGGGAGCAGGGCTTCCCAGGTCACTTTCATGAATCCCACTGGCCGATCGGTCTCGGCAACATACCAGGAAACAGCGGTCTCTTTCAGACTCTGTTCAAGTACGGAAAGCGCGTACTCGCCGTCGAGAAAATCCTTCATCTCTGCGTCTGACACCCACAGATGCTGAAAATGGGCGGGATAGATTCGGTATCCCAGCTCGCTTAAAAGCGTTGAATCGGCCCCGGAGGCCTGGCGAATTCGAAGAGTCATGGAAAGTCTCCCTGGTAATCACCCGCGTTGGGCATTTTGAAAGAGGTCCCAGCGGTTGCCATAAATATCTTCAAACACCACCACCGTACCGTACTCTTCCTCACGAGGTTCTTCGCAGAAATGAACGCCTTTGTCTTTCATGGTACGGTAATCGCGCCAAAAATCGTCCGTCTGAAGGAAGAGGAAAACTCTGCCGCCGCATTGATTGCCGATAAAGCTTTCCTGCCTCTCGTTAGAGGCGCGAGCCAGCAAAATATTGCAGTCGCTTTCCGGGTTGGGTGAGACGACCACCCAGCGTTTACCCGGTTGCGGCGTATCTTCTACGAGGGTAAAACCCAGCTTATCTGTGTAGTATTCAATGGCACGATCGTAGTCATCAACCACAACAGCCACGCAGCCAAGGCATCGCTTCTGTGTTCTCATTTTTCGTTTCCTTTGCATAAATGGGTTACGGGCAACGCTATCCCATTGCAGCGTGCTGGCCGCCGGGTTTACTGGCTTGCGTAAGCCTCGCGCTTTTCTGCCCATTTCAGCATGGCATCAAGCGCCGGACATAATGCCTGACCCCAATCGGTGAGGCGATACTCCACTTTCGGTGGCACTTGAGGGTAGACCATCCGCGAAACGATACCATCGGATTCAAGTTGCCTGAGCTGCTGCGCCAGCATCTTCTGGGAAATACCGGGGATCAGTTTTTCGAAATCAGAGTAGCGCTGCACTTTTCCGTCGAAAAGATGAAAAAGAATAATTAATTTCCAGCGGCCTTCCAGCAGCCGTAACACTTGCTCCACGCCGCTCGCGGCAGATTCCGGACTATATAACTTACTCATAATTCAGTAGCTCACTTTTTCGTGCGTACTTGTCAATTTCTCAGTCTATGTTGAATATACCTGTACTGTAAATAACGGGAGTGCAAGGTTATGTCATTAGATATTGATTTTAAAGGCAAACGCGTGCTTGTTACCGCTGGCACGAAAGGTCTCGGGAAAGCGGTCGTCGGGCTTTTAAAACAACTCGGTGCAACGGTATTCACCACTGCGCGCCACGAGCCGGACGTAGATATAGCAGATACTTTCGTCGCCGCGGACCTTACGACGGTCGCTGGATGTGCCGCTGTCGCATCTGCGGTTCAGGAACAGATGGGAGGCGTAGACGTGATTATCCATGTTGCGGGCGGTTCAACCTCGCCCGGTGGCGGTTTTGCTGCGCTTGGCGAAGAAGAGTGGCAGCAGGAGCTTAATCTTAATTTGTTGCCTGCAGTACGCTTAGATCGCGCCCTGCTTCCCGGTATGCTCGCGCAGGGAAATGGGGTGATTATTCACGTGACGTCTATTCAGCGCGAGCTGCCGTTACCGGAATCAACAACGGGTTATGGGGCGGCTAAAGCAGCCCTCTCAACCTACAGTAAAAGTCTTTCAAAGGAAGTCTCACCGAAGGGCGTTCGGGTGGTGCGCGTTGCGCCCGGCTGGATCGAAACTGAAGCGGCAGTTGCACTGGCGGAGAGGCTGGCAAAGCAGGCAGGAACAGACTACGAAGGCGGTAAGCAGATTATTATGAAGGCGTTAGGTGGAATACCGCTCGGACGCCCTGCCAGACCGATTGAGGTAGCCAACCTCATCGTCTTCCTTGCTTCATCGCATGCTGCGAGTATCACCGGTACTGAATTTGTGATTGATGGCGGCACCATTCCGACAGCGTAACGCGGATGCTTAATCGGCTCGGTGCGCGAGTTGATTAAGCACCGGGGAATATCACCGATCGGACAGTTTCTCCAGGCCCTTTTTTAACGCATGTTTTACCGCTTCTGAATCCATGCCCATCTGTGCATGAATAATTGCGCCGTCAATGAGCAGCATGATTTCATTGACGACGCGCTCATCAGCACTCTTCGTCAGCAAGGCAATAATTTTCTTTGTTTCTGACTTATGACTGCGGCATATCTCTTTTATCTCGCTTTCAATATCTTCCGATTTCGCCTCTGCGCTGGCGTTAATAAACGCGCAGCCGTGGAAATCGGGCGAAATAAACCATTCGTAAAGCGTTGCAGATATCGCATCAGCAGGTATTTCGCCTTCATCGAGATGTCGACGCAGCGTGGATTCAAACCAGTTAATCCATATTTCATGCCGATAGTGCAAATAGGCGAGAATAAGCAAGCTCTTACTCGGAAAATGGCGATAGAACGTCACCTTGGTCACTTTAGACGCTTTAATCAGCGTATCCACACCCGTCGCCCTGAAGCCCGTGGAATAAAACAGATCGTGCGCCGTGAGTAATATCTTATCTCTGACGCTGATTTTTGTATCGTTACCTGCGGGTTCTGTTTTCACTTTTGGCTAGCCTCAAAAAGAATGTTGACAGCGTTATTTCACAGGCATAGATTACCGCAAGTAGACAGACCTGTCTACATAATATAACGCTGAGGTAATCGCAATGAACACACGTCCTCCTTTACCGCCCTTCACTCGTGAAAGCGCCATCGAAAAAGTCAGACTGGCAGAAGATGGCTGGAACAGCCGCGACCCGGCGAAAGTCGCGCTTGCCTATACGCTGGATACCCAATGGCGTAACCGCGCAGAGTTCGCCACCAACCGTGAAGAAGCCCAGGCGTTTCTGGAGCGGAAATGGAAAAAAGAGCTGGACTATCGTCTGATTAAAGAGCTCTGGGCATTTACGGAGAATCGGATCGCGGTGCGCTATGCCTATGAATGGCATGATGATTCCGGCAACTGGTTCCGCTCTTACGGCAATGAAAACTGGGAGTTTGAGCCGGACGGATTGATGAAGCGCCGCTTTGCCTGCGTAAACGATATGCCGATCAAAGCCTCTGAGCGGCTGTTCCACTGGCCGCTGGGCAGACGCCCGGACGATCACCCGTCGCTGAGCGATCTTGGCTTATAGGATTTTTGCATCACTCCGGGCCGCCCCGGAGTGATGACCTTACAGCGTGCCCAGCTGTTTCATCAGCGTCAGGTTGTCCTCAATATGCCAGTTAGCTACGATCTTACCGTCACCAATCTCATAAATATCCGTGGCGATGAAATCTATTTTCTGCCCCTGTCCTTTCAGCTTGCCAAATGTTCCGGTGAAGGTGCCGTGAAAATGTAAATGCGAAACCACGCGATCGCCTGAAATAATCATTTGCTCAACGTCACAGCGTAAATCAGGCACGGCTGCACGAAACGCACGGGAAGCTAACATAGCGCCTTCCGGCCCCTGCTTACGCCCTTCCGGAGGCGTTTTATCAATAAAGCCTGCCGCCAGGGCATTACGCGCCAGGGTTTCATTACCCGTGTTCCAGAATGAAGCATATTCTCTGGCGACGGCTTCATTCGTCTTTAATTTTGCCTGCGGCAGGCTGTTGTCCACAATTAGCTGCTTCGGCTGCAGCCATTCCCCCTGCGCGGAAATCGCATTGCCCGACAGACCTGCAAAAATAACCATCGCTACAGCCGAATGAAAATACGTCGTATATTTCATGATATCTCTCAATAGAGTATTACATTACCCGCAGTCGATTTCCTGCGGTTCAAATCAGAGAGGGTCAGTTAATTAACGCCCCGCCCTCAATATCAATGACCGACCCCGTGACAAAGGGATTATCAATGGCGAAAAGATACCCTTGAGCGATGTCCTCCGCCCTTCCCCAGGCTTTGGCCGGCAGGGTTTCCGCCGCGCCAGCGAGCATTTTTTCCCGCGCGGCGGCGTCCATGCCCGCGTACGCTTCCGTGTCGGTCAGCCCCGGACTCACGACGTTGACGCGCAGCGGTGAAAGCTCTTTCGCCAGCACTTTTGTCGCGGCCTCAATGGCGGCATTCATCGTCGTTTTAACAATGGCGCCCGCCACGGTGCGACGCGCCACGAACCCGCTGGTGAACGTCAGCGTACCGCGGGGGGCGATGTTCCCGCCGAGATAGCGGGCAACATTGATGCTTCCCCAGAATTTTGTATCAAAGGCCAGCCTTGCCGCGCGGAGATCCAGCCCGGAAAGAAGCCCTCCCGGAGCCTGTGAACCCGCCGTAACGACAATATTATTGACCTCACCCAGCGTTTCACCGAGTGCGACAAGCTCTGCCTCACGGCTGATATCCAGCACGAAGGTATGAACAGACGCGGCGTGGGCGCTCAGCCGTTGCCGCGCAGCGTCCAGCTTCGCGCCGTCGCGGCCCGCAAGAATAATCTCCTCGCCGCGCCCGGCAAGCAGGCTGCCCACGGCGAAACCGATGCCGGAAGCGCCGCCGATAATTAAGGTTTTACGGGTCATAACGTTTCCTCCTGCTGGGTGTAAATGGGGTAATCGGTATATCCAGTCGCGGTGCCGCCAAACAGCGTAGCGGGGTCGCGGACCTGGGCCAGAGGCAGCTGGTGCGCCAGCCGGTGGGGTAAATCCGGGTTGGCAATAAACGGCCGTCCGAAGGCAATCAAATCGGCATAGCCGGCAGCAAGGATCTTTTCCGCTTTTTGAAGGTCATAGTTCCCCGCGACAATAAGGGTTCCGCTAAAGGTCTCGCGAAGCGATTGCCGGAACTGCTCAGGTACCTGCGGCGCATCGTCCCAGTCGGCTTCCGCCAGGTGGATGAACGCAATCCCTTTTTGTTCACACCAGGCCGCGAGAGCGAGTATGGCTTCAGTCACCTGCGGATCGTTCATCCCGCGCTGGGTAATAAACGGGGAAAGGCGAATGCCCGTACGCTCGCGGCCAATGGCCTCGGCAATGGCGCTTAGCACCTCCTGAGCAAAGCGGATCCGGTTCGCCAGCGTGCCGCCGTACTCGTCCGTGCGTTTGTTGGAGGTTTGACGCAGAAACTGGTCGATCAGATAGCCGTTTCCGCCGTGAACCTCCACGCCGTCGAACCCGGCCTGAACGGCATTCAGTGCCGCCTGACGATAGTCCGCGATGATGCTGTGAATGTCCTTACGCGAGAGGGTTCTCGGCTGCGGGCAGTCAACCATTTGGCCTTCGCCCTTTTCGTTCACCACCCACACCTGCGCGTCCGGCGCCAGTGCTGACGGGGCGACGGGCTGACCATCCTGATGAAAACTGGCGTGCGACATTCGCCCGACGTGCCAGAGCTGCGAAAAAATCACCCCGCCCGCCTGATGCACGGCGCCCGTCGTGAGCTGCCATCCTGAAACCTGCTCAGACGAATGGATGCCGGGCGTCCATGAGTATCCCTGTCCCTGAGGCGAAATCTGGGTGGCTTCCGTGATAATTAATCCGGCGCTGGCCCGCTGCCGGTAATACTCCGCCATCAGCGCCGAGGGAATATTTCCCGGCTGTAGGGAGCGCGCGCGGGTCATCGGCGCCATAACGATACGGTTTTTCAGGTCCTGCTGACCCAGCCTGTAGCGTTCAAAAAGTGAGATACGTTGCATGTTTTCATCCCTTATGGTTTGGATGAAATCACTTTACAGGCGGCATCTGGTTTTGATAATTACGCTAAAAGCAGATGCACTTTTCGGAAAATATGAATAATGGGTAAACTCGAAGACATGGCGTTACTGGTGGAAGTTGCCGAGGCCGGGGGTCTTTCTGCCGCCGGGCGACGCCTGTCGCTTTCTCCCGCCACCATGACGGCCAGGCTGAAGGCGATTGAGGAGCGTTACCAGACGCGCCTGTTTCACCGCTCAACGCGATCGATCGCGCTGACCCGCGCCGGGGAAGAGTTTTACCATGCCGCGCTGCGCGTGCTGGAAGAAGTGCATCACGCCGAGTCGTTACTGGCGCAAAAGGAAGGCGTGCTCAGCGGCAACATTCGCCTTTCTGCGCCCTCGGACTTTGGCAGACAGTATCTTAGCCCCGCCGTCGTGGAATTCTCACGACGCCATCCCGACGTTAAATTTTTCATCTCGTTAAGAGAACACGTTGAGGACCTGGTCGCTAACCGGCTGGATATGAGCGTGCGTTTTGGCAACCTGCCGGACAGCAGCCTTGTCGTCAGAAACATCCGCCCGAACCATCGGGTGCTGGTCGCCTCCGGGGAGTATCTTAACGAACGCGGCATCCCCGCCACGTTTGCCGATTTAGCTCAGCACCGGTGCCTGGCGCTTGAGTCTCAGGGCGTGGTGATGAACGAATGGCGCTTTGAAAAAGATGGCGAGGAAAGCGTCGTTCGCGTAGAGCCAGCCATGGTGTGCGACGACGGGGCTTTACTTCGCCAGTGGGCACTCAGCGGAGCTGGCATCGCGGGGAAATCGTGGTGGGACGTCAAAGACGATGTTGAAACCGGAAGGCTCACTGTACTGTTTGCCGACAGCTTCACCGGCTTTAGCCGATACGATCGCAAAGATGTCGGCCTGCAGCTTGTTTACCCCCAGCGCAAACTGCAGCCGCTTCAGGTCACGGCTTTTAGCCAGTTTTTTCTCGACTGGCTAAAAAAGCAGTAAAATTAAATCGCGTCAGGCATCTGCGGTTAATTTCTCGCCAAAATAAGAGATGGCGCGCATTTCGCTGACAACCTCAGGACTACTCTGTGTGCGGTTTTCAGGAGGTAAAAAATATGAAAAAGCTTCTGATCTGTTGTTTGTTTGGTAATACCGCAAACTCTCTCGCCAAAAAGATGCAGTCTCTGGCAGAACGCGAAGGCTATCCGCTGATGATTAGCGCTGTTGGGCTGGATAACTTCCCCAGCGTCGCTCCCGCTTTCGATGGTTTCCTCATCGCGCCGCACATTCAGTACAAACTCGATGAGATAAAAGAAACGGTGGGCAATACGCGTTCACTCGCCATTATTGAGAGCGTGCCCTATGCCTCTCTCGACGCGAGGAAAGTATTGAATTTCGTGAAGGAACAGATGCCTGAACTGGCTGCCTGACAGATAAGGCCGCATCGGTTTTGCGGCCTCCTCTCACCCGGCGATCAAAACGTGTCGACGCAAGGCTGGCCGACCTTATTTAGGGCGTTTTTCAACCTGGCTCTGAGTTCAATTAACGCCGCTTCTTTCTCTTCAAGCTGCTGCAGCTTGCGGCGCAGAGAAGCCTGTTTTTGCTCAGCGGTAAATTTGTCGTCAACCCAGACAGCTAAAACCTCAGCAATTTCGGCTAAGGTAAAGCCCAGCATTTTGGCATGCTTGATCATGTTTAAACGCTGTAAATCGACGGCGGAATAAACTTTGTAGTTATTGCTGCGATTGGGCTGCGGGATATTCTCTAATAGCCCCTGTCGCTCATAGTAACGCACCGTCTCTTTCGACAATCCCGTTTTCGCACACAGTTCACCAATTCGCATCGCGTCGCCCTCCCCCTGGAAAAATCACGCTTGACCGTGTACCTAAGTGCACGGTTTATCCTGTGCGTCATACATTAGGGAAACGGGATTAAAGATATGAATTCTTTTGATTATACAGGAAAAACAGCGCTGATTACCGGAGCATCTTCGGGCATAGGCCGTGATTTTGCCAGGCAGCTCGCCGCCCGAGGCGTGGCCTTGATCCTCGTCGCCCGCAGCGAGCCAAAGCTGTAGGCGCTTGCCGCAGAGTTGGTCAGAAAGCACGGCGCCTCCATCACGATTATCGTGCAGGATTTAGTGAAGCCGGAAGCCATTCCCCATATTGTGGAACGGCTTGAAACCTTAAGACGCGTCCCAGACATTCTGATTAATTGCGCCGGGTTCGCCACCTACGGGCCATTCGAAAAGCTGTCAATCGACAGGCAGCGTGATGAGATTAACGTAAACTGCATGGCCCCCGTGGAGCTGACTCACGCCCTGCTGCCGGGAATGCTGCAGCAGGGCTCCGGGGTGATTATTAACGTTGCCTCAACGGCCGCGATGCAACCGGATCCCTATATGGCGATTTATGGCGCAACCAAAGCCTTTCTGCTCTCGTTTTCGAACGCGCTGTGGGGAGAATATCGCTCAAAGGGCATCCGCGTCCTGGCGCTTTGCCCCGGCGCAACGGATACGGCCTTTTTTGATGTGGTGAATGCTGAGGAAGCCTCGGTAGGTAAACGAATGCCCGCTCACAAGGTGGTCACCCTGGCGTTGAAGGCCATGGAGAGTAACCGTAGCTACCTGATTACCGGATGCGGTAACTGGCTTCTGGGGCAGCTACACCGGTTCGTGACGCGCAGGCGTCTGGTGCTTATCGTTGAAAAAATATTGCGCCCGCGCTCGGCTTAAGCAAAAACGGCTCTGTTCAGCGCAAGGGAGTTGCGCTGAAATCCTCGCTTATCGCAGACAGATAGATGCCATAGTGCACGAAAAACAGTGATACACTTACCGCATCTGGTTGATCGTCCCGTCTGAACGTTTCATGATGAATGACGGTAACCAAATCTCAAAATGGTCACTCGTTGTTAATCGAAGCCCGTCACGCTAAGCTTAAATAATGACTAAAAATATTAATCCCCCATCAGCACGTGGTCCCCTTGACCACGCTGTCAGAGAGCAAATCGTCGAAGCGGCTTTTGAGCACTTCGGTCACTACGGCTATGAAAAAACCACCGTCGCCGAACTGGCTAAATCTATTGGTTTTTCAAAGTCCTACATCTATAAGTTTTTCGATTCCAAACAGGCTATCGGCGAGGTGATCTGCGCTAACCGCCTGGAGCTGATCATGGCGGCAGTGCTTTCCGCCATCGAGGATGCGCCGTCAGCAAGCGAAAAATTACGCCGCCTTTTCAAAGCGCTCACCGAGGCGGGAAGCGAGCTGTTTTTCCACGACCGCAAGCTATACGACATCGCCGCCGTCGCCGCGCAGGAGCAGTGGCCGTCAACCCAAAAATATAGTGAAAGTCTGATGAAGCTGATCGAGAGCATCATTATCGAAGGCAGGCAGGCCGGCGAGTTTGAAAGAAAAACGCCGCTGGATGAGGTCACATTTGCCGTCTACATGGTGATGTGTCCTTACATTAACCCCGTTCAGCTGCAGTACAACCTCGAAATGGCCCCCACGGCAGCCGTGCTACTCTCTTCACTGATTTTAAGAAGCCTGGCCCCCTAATTTGTGACCATTGACAATTTTGGTCACTAGTCAGAGAATGCGGATACCGTCCTGTTACGTCAAAAAGGTTTCCCATGCTCAGGCTCACTTCAGCCCGCGTTGCCGTTTGTCTCCTGCCGTTTGCCCTGGTGGCGTGCGGCGATATTTCCGCGAGTGACGATCCGCGCACAAAGCCACCGCTTGTCAGATCCGCCTCCGTCGAGCTTGCGAACAATAGCGCCCGCGCCTTCACGGGCGTGGTGGTCGCAAGAACGCAAAGCGATTTAGGTTTCAGAGTCCAGGGAAAAATCCTTGAGCGGCTGGTCGACACGGGGCAGACCGTCAAACAGGGCCAGCCCCTGCTGCGCCTGGATCCGTTTGACCTGAAATTACAGGCTCAGGCGCAGCAGCGCGCGGTGGATGCGGCTCAGGCGCGCGCGCGCAAAGCCACCAGCGATGAGGCGCGCTATCGTGGACTTGTGGCGTCCGGCGCGGTGTCTGCCTCGGAGTATGACCAGATCAAAGCGGCGGCCGACACGGCCAGGGCCGATCTCAGCGCCGCCCGGGCGCAGGCCAGCGTGGCGCAAAACGCCACGGGCTATGCCGTACTGCTGGCGGATTCAGACGGCGTGGTCATGGAGACGCTCGCCGAGCCGGGTCAGGTCGTCAGCGCCGGACAGGTGGCGATCAGGCTCGCCAGAGCGGGACAGCGTGAAGCGCTCGTCCAGCTTCCGGAAACGCTGCGTCCTGCCGTCGGCAGCGAAGCGCAGGCCACGCTGTATGGCAATGAAAAACATCCTGTCACCGCAACGCTGCGCCTGCTGTCTGACTCGGCCGATGCCGCGACCCGCACGTATGAAGCCCGCTACGTGCTGGATGGCCTGCTGGCGAACGCGCCGCTGGGGGCGACCGTCACGCTGAACATTCAGGACAATAAAGCGGAAGGTCAGGTCATGCAGGTCCCGCTGGCTTCACTCTATGATGCAGGAAAAGGTCCCGGCGTCTGGCGCATTTCCGCCCAGCCGGCAAAGGTCGCATGGACGCCCGTCAGGGTGCTGAGCGTGGGTGAAGATGCGGCGCAGGTCACGGGCGGCGTGAAGCCCGGTGAGAAGATTGTTGCGTTAGGTGCCCATCTTCTGCACGAAGGTGAGGTCGTCAGGCTTGCCGAGCAACGCAATGCCGCCCTGGCGGAGAATACGCCATGAGCGGAAGCCGCTTCAACCTGTCGGCGCTGGCCGTCCGCGAACGTTCCATTACGCTGTTTCTGATCGTTCTGGTTACGATTGCCGGAATTTACGCCTTCTTTGGGCTCGGACGCGCGGAAGATCCGCCCTTCACGGTAAAGCAAATGACGGTGATAACCGTCTGGCCGGGCGCCACCGCGCAGGAAATTCAGGATCAGGTCGCCGAACCGCTGGAAAAACGCCTGCAGGAACTCAAATGGTATGACCGTACCGAAACCTATACCCGTCCCGGCATGGCGTTTATCACGTTGTCATTGCAGGACAAGACCCCGCCAGCCGAAGTGCAGGAGGAGTTCTATCAGGCGCGTAAGAAGCTTGGAGATGAATCGCAGCGTCTTCCGGCGGGCGTCATCGGCCCGATGATCAATGACGAATTCTCGGATGTCACCTTTGCCCTCTTTGCTCTGAAAGCGAAAGGCGAACCGCAGCGGCAGCTGGTACGCGATGCCGAAGGCCTGCGCCAGCAGCTTCTGCACGTTCCCGGCGTGAAGAAAGTGAACATTATCGGCGAACAGGCCGAGCGGATTTACATCTCCTTCTCCCACGACCGTCTGGCGACGATAGGGCTCTCACCCCAGGATATTTTCAACGCCCTCAACAGCCAGAACGCGTTAGCCGCGGCGGGCTCCATTGAGACCCGAGGCGCGCAGATTTTTATCCGCCTGGACGGCGCGTTCGATGAACTTCAGAAAATCCGCGATACGCCTTTTGTGGCTCAGGGCAAAACGCTCAAGCTGTCCGATGTGGCAACGGTTGAGCGAGGCTACGAAGATCCCCCGACGATGCTGATACGCAATCAGCATGAGCCCACCCTTCTGCTGGGCATCGTGATGCGTGAAGGCTGGAACGGTCTGGCGCTGGGAAAAGCGCTGGATGCGGAAACGGCGAAAATAAATGACAGCCTGCCGCTGGGCATGTCCCTGACCAAGGTCACCGACCAGTCCGTGAATATTCGCTCGTCGGTCGATGAGTTCATGATCAAATTCTTCGTCGCCCTGCTTGTGGTCATGGTGGTGTGTTTTATCAGCATGGGCTGGCGCGTGGGTGTTGTCGTTGCGGCGGCGGTCCCGCTGACGCTGGCGGTCGTATTCGTAGTGATGGAAGCCGCGGGGATAAACTTTGACCGCGTTACGCTGGGCTCCCTGATCCTCGCCCTCGGCCTGCTGGTTGATGATGCCATCATCGCCATCGAAATGATGGTGGTGAAAATGGAGGAAGGTTACGACAGAATCAAAGCCTCGGCCTTCGCCTGGAGCCATACCGCTGCGCCCATGCTGGCCGGTACCCTGGTGACGGCCATTGGCTTTATGCCGAATGGCTTTGCCCAGTCGACCGCAGGGGAATACACCAGCAATATGTTCTGGATTGTCGGCCTCGCCCTGATTGCATCGTGGTTTGTCGCGGTGGTGTTCACGCCCTATCTTGGGGTGAAGATCCTGCCGGCGATCCCTAAAGTAGAAGGGGGTCATGCCGCCATCTATAACACGCCTCGCTATAACCGTTTTCGCCAGCTGCTTGCCCGCGTTATCGCCAGAAAATGGCGGGTAGCCGGGTCGGTGGTCGCCATTTTCATTCTTGCCGTGCTCGGTATGGGGCTGGTTAAAAAACAATTCTTCCCGACCTCCGATCGCCCGGAAGTACTGGTTGAGGTGCAGATGCCATACGGTACCTCGATTGAGCAAACCAGCGCCGCAACCGCAAAAATCGAAGCGTGGCTGGGCCAGCAGCCCGAAGCCAAAATTGTCACGGCCTATATTGGTCAGGGTTCGCCCCGTTTTTATCTGGCGATGGCGCCTGAACTGCCCGATCCGTCTTTTGCGAAAATCGTGATCCTGACGGACAGCGAGACGTCGCGCGAGGCGCTCAAGCTCCGGCTGAGAGAAGCTGTCGCCAACGGCCTTGCCCCCGAAGCCCGCGTACGGGTAACGCAGCTGGTGTTTGGCCCGTACTCGCCCTTCCCGGTTGCCTGGCGCGTGTCGGGGCCGGATGTCGAACAGGTGCATGACATCGCTGGCAGGGTGAAAGCCGTGCTCCAGGCAAGCCCGATGATGAGAACCGTCAACACCGACTGGGGCTCACGCGTTCCTGTCCTGCATTTCACCCTCGATCAAAACCGCCTGCAGGCGACCGGCTTGACCTCCAGTGCCGTTGCCGATCAGCTTCAGTTTCTGCTCTCAGGCGTGCCCGTCACCTCCGTGCGGGAAGATATTCGCTCGGTTGAGGTTATTGGCCGCGCGGCGGGAGACATCCGTCTCGATCCGGCAAAAATCGAGGGTTTCACCCTTGTCGGCAATGCGGGACAGCGCGTTCCGCTGTCGCAAATTGGCAAGATTGAGATCGGTATGGAAGATCCGATCCTGCGCCGCCGCGATCGCACCCCGACGATTACCGTGCGGGGCGACATCGCTAACAATCTTCAGCCACCGGATGTGTCGGTCGCCGTCATGAAGCAGCTCCAGCCGATTGTTGATGCGCTGCCGCCCGGGTACCGAATAGACATGGCGGGTTCGATTGAGGAATCGGGTAAAGCCATGCAGGCAATGATTCCGCTGTTCCCGATCATGATTGCCCTGACGCTGCTGATCATCATTTTGCAGGTGCGCTCAATCTCGGCGATGGTGATGGTGTTCTTAACCGCGCCGCTGGGGCTGATTGGCGTAGTGCCCGTGCTGTTGATTTTCAATCAGCCGTTTGGCATCAACGCGCTGGTCGGCTTGATCGCCCTTTCCGGCATTCTTATGCGCAATACGCTGATCCTGATCGGTCAAATCGATCATAACCAGAAGGACGGTCTCGAGCCGTTCCAGGCGGTGATTGAAGCGACGGTCCAGCGCGCGCGCCCGGTCCTTCTGACCGCCATAGCCGCCGTGCTGGCGTTCATTCCCCTGACGCATTCGGTGTTCTGGGGCACGCTGGCTTACACGCTGATAGGCGGCACGCTGGGCGGGACGATCGTCACCCTCGTCTTCCTGCCCGCGATGTATGCGATCTGGTTCCGGATCCGTCCTGCGGAACAACGAGTGCAGCACCGTGCAGAAAACGTGTAAACTACCATGAGTAGATAACACTTCTGAGGAAAGCATGGTTGTTAAGCGCTTAAGAAAAGAGGACCGCCGCGTGCAGCTGCTGGAGGTTGCGCGCGGAATCGTTCGTCAGCAAGGTACGGAGGCGCTGACCCTTGGCTACCTGGCCGAACGAGCCAACGTGACCAAGCCTATCCCCTACGATCACTTTGGCGATCGTGAAGGGCTGCTGATGGCGCTGTACCAGGACTATAGCGACCGGCAGCTGGCGAAATTCCGCGAGACGCTGGCGGTCGACAGCAAAACGCTGGAGAAGACGATCCGCTTTTTCAGCGCCGCCTATATCGACTGCGCCATTAGCGCCGGGCCTGAGACCGGGCCGATTGCTGCCGCGCTGTCCGGATCCCACGCGTTGCAGACGTTTCGTGAAGCATGCGTGGCCGAATGTGCCGACTGCCTGCGTACCGCGCTTTCCCCGTTTGTCGCGCTGAAAGGCGTTCAGGGAGAAGCGGTACTGACGGCCATTATTGGCGCCGCGGAGGCGCTCAGTACTGCCGCTGGCAACGGCGTGCTCGCCCGGAACGTGGCGGAAGATACGCTCAGCGGCGCCATGACCGGCGTGCTGGAGACCTACGTGAATAGCACAAAATGATCGCTGGGGGCGGATTGACACCTAAGTTACCAATAGTAATATAGGCGTCAATTCTCACCCATTCGAGGTCGCTATGTCTGCTACAAATGCCATTAATAACGCACTGATCGTGACGGCTCATCCTGTCGACAATTCGTTATCCCATTCGCTGGCAGCCCGTATTGCCGGAAAATTACGCGAGCAAGGTACGCAGGTTGAAATTGCCGATCTGCATGCTGAAGGGTTTAATCCGGCGATGACCCGCGCCGATCTCGATTTGTATCACGGCGATCCGAGCGCCCTTCCTGAAGATATTCTGCGCGAGCAGCAGCGCGTCGAGCGAGCGGATATGCTGGTGTTTGTTTTCCCCGTGTACTGGTGGTCGGTCCCCGCGCTGTTGAAAGGCTGGTTCGATCGCGTATTAACCCTGAACTGGGCGTATAAGGTGGCCGACGATGGCCGGATCGTGGGCAGCTTACGCGATGTTCCCGTCCGCCTGATTGCCACCGGCGGCAGCGATCTCACCGGATTCGACAAACACGGCTATTCGACGGCGATTCAGACGCAGATAATCGAAGGCGTGTTTGGCTTCTGCGGGCTGAAGAACGTTAAGCTCGATATTCTTTACCAGGCAGACGCGGCGACGCCTGAGCAGGTGGAGGAGTTCCTGAAGGGGCTAGAGGACCTTAAATAATCCCGGCTATTCAGTCAGCAAAGGCGTGCACAGCAGGTTACGAGCCTTTGCTGACAGCTTCCTGCCGCTTGATCTTACCCCTACTCAAGTTGGTGTCTTGAAGCAATGAGTTAAGCAACGCTATAACTAACGTGATAATTCCGCATATAGCGGAATGAATAAACAAAGGTCATTCCATGTATCAGTCAGTTCAGCCAACAACCACCCTCACCACCACCGGCACCTTCGGCGGCGTGGGCGTATCTGTAGCGAACTACTGACAAACAGAACCTCAATCCCCGTCAGCCTGGACGGGGAAATACCTCTCCGTTCACCGCCCTCTGAATGGAGAAAGAAAATGATTTCTGACAATGCTCTCTTAATTATCGACATGCAGCAGGGCCTCTTCCGGGGCCCGGTCTCACCCTGTTCCGCCGATGCCGTTCTGGCAAATATCCGTTTGTTAATAGCCCACGCGCGCCACGCTCAGGTACCCGTCTTTTTTGCCCGCCATGTTGGACCAGACGACTCCCCCTTCTCAGAGAAGGGGCCGTTAACGCAGCTGATACCCGAGCTGGACGTGAAGGAGCAGGATGTTGTTTTCACCAAGCGCCATCCCAACTGTTTTCGGGATACCGAATTGCTGCGTGAGCTTAATCAGAGAGGCATCAAACAGCTGGTCATTGCCGGGATGAAAACAGAATTTTGTGTCGACACCACCTGCCGGGCCGCGCCGGAGCTGGGCTTCAGGACGATATTGATTTCAGATGCGCATACCACAATGGATAACGCACATTTATCCGCCACTGACATCATTGCGCATCACAACAGCACGCTGGCCGGCCCGTTCGTGATGCTGTCGACTGCTAGCGGCTGGCATTTTAATACGGTCAGTTGAGTTAGCGGGATCGTCTCTTTCTATCCCGGCGCGCCTTTCCGCGCGTCGGGAAAAGTAGAGAAAATTACAGGGTAAAACCTCCGTCACCCACCTGCGCCTGGGCGTACCATTTCATCAGCTCCGCACTACCGGGCGCGTTCTCAGCCGGTGACCATGGGGCGGTATCGTGCTCCGGAACAGGCTGATAGCCGCCGTGTTTTACCTCGAAAATGACGCCGCCTTTATCCAGCGACAGCACGGCATGCCAGGTACCGGCATCCATCTCCAGCACTTTGCAGTCTTCACCTAACACCACGCGCTGGGTCACGTTACCGCTGTCATCAAAATTCAACACCAGAAAGCGACCGCTCAGAGCCGTCAGCAGTTCAAACGTGTGCGGGTGGCGATGAGGGCGAACATAGGTACCAGGCTCCATCGCGATAGCCAGGCGCTGTACCGGGTCGCTCAGCTCGGGATGTAAATTGCGGTGCGCGCGTAAGCGAGGAGAATTGGCAGCCTGCTCGCTTTGTTGCAGCAGGTCACTGAACGTAATTTGTTTCATATACACCTTTGTGAATAGAGTCAGCGGGCGGCAACCCGATTGCCGCACGACGTTATACCATTCTGGACGGTCGATGAGCGATGGCGTTTGTGAAACAAAACGCTGCAACGTGAGGAGGTGCATGCTCGCACTTCAAAGCGCAACATTGAGTAAAACTCACATTAATTCCCACTATTTATCGTTTTTATAAAGTGACGCAACTGAAATACCATCCATTCACCCCTGGGATAGAAAAAATAAATATTACCAAGCCTGTATGGAGCACCTATGACACTCGATGTTTTATTCCCTGTAATGAATATCATCTCGCCTCATAAATTTAGCGTCCAGGCAAATGTGCATGAGTTGATAACGTTACTTTCAGCAGAAAAGGAAAGCTCAGAAGCGCTATCGCCTTTCATCCATCGACTGCATCTTTTGGCTTTCGCCCAAAGCAATCCGGGTAACGCCGAAGAGCTGCTCTCAGCACACTTGCCAAAAGAAGATGGGATCCTTCCGCTGCTAGACTTTGCGGACTGGCCAAAGGTGCGTTACGCCGCGTCAGGCGAAGTTCAGACGCGTGAATCGCAGGAGTATTTCCGTGAAATGACGTCGGCTGCCAATCTGTTACGCGCTGCGCTGATCGCTGCTGAACGCGCAAAGGGGACTCCTGCGCTTTATAGGTAATGACTCCAACTTACTGATAGTGTTTTATGTTCAGATAATGCCCGA
>NZ_JUMS01000010.1:0-21157 GCF_001059415.1 Enterobacter sp. 940_PEND | reverse complement strand
ACCCGCTACGGGGGAGACTTACCCGAAATCTGATTTATTCAACAAAGCCTGGATTTTCTCAAAACTCATTTGCCAAAAAGATATGGTGTGACCAAAGGAGAGGTAATTACAAAAGAAGGTTTACGCTCCCATGCTATTGATATCATAATTTATGATGCCGTTAATTGCCCAGTACTTTATGCGGGGAAAACATCAATCCTTCCTGTTGAAGGGGTATATGGTATTATCGAAGTTAAATCAACTCTATCAAAAAGTGAGTTTGATGATGCAGCCAATAAAATAACCTCATTCAAAAAACTAGCGCCGAGAGATTTAGGGGTGATTGCTACTAGAGAATACGCAACAGTTCATAGGGCATCTAGGCCATTTGGTATTGTTTTTGGATTTAATATTTCTGGTAATTCTCTGGATTCTCTAAAAGAAAATTGGATGGCGCACAGCAAGGCTGTACATGATGTAAATTATTTTTGTAATCTAATATGTGTTCTTGGCAAAGGTGTGCTTCGTTATGAAAAAGTTAATCTAACAAAAGGGGAAAAAGATTTACTCCTAGATACAGATGAGTTTGTTAATTTGGTTTTAACGGCGCATAAGGGGCAGGTAAATAGTGAGGAAAATGATGAGATTGTTTTACGTATAGTTAAAGAGGGTATGGAAGACCAATCTTTTGGCCGTTTTTTTACTTATCTACTAATTATGCTTACTCGAATGAAATTGAATGTTCCTGATATCGGGCGATATATCGATCCAAATTTACCATTGGCCATTGTGAGAGAGTAAATATGGCTAAGATTGATCCAAATGAACTTTGTCCCTGTGAGTCTGGCTTACTTTTCAAAGAGTGCCATGAACCAAAAATTAAGAGACCTGAAGTTCCAGAGATTAAGGAGACGATAACTCTAGAGGTTATTCCTGAGCCGGACCCGGATACAAGGACTGTTTTTATTTATCAAGGAGAGGGTACCGTTGCTATAACAGGTTATGAGGTCGGATTAGCGTTGCTATGTGGGGGGTGTAAATCTCAACTTGTTATTGGGGTACCAAAAGTTAATATTCATAACATTGTCATTCGTTGTAATGGATGTGGTGCATACAATGAGGTTTGATATTTTATAGCATAGACATTGTCACTTTTGTAACCTTATTAAATGTTCAAGGTCATAAGCGCACTATATCAGTGCGCCTATAATTTTTAATTACCTCTACTCCATTACCGCAGAGGTCTTGTTCAATGGATTAAGTCTTACTGCATCTTCAAGATGGTCAGGAGCAAAATGCGCATATCGCATCGTCATTTTGATGTCGGTATGGCCGAGTACGCGTTGCAAGACCAAAATATTGCCACCATTCATCATAAAGTGACTGGCGAAGGTGTGGCGCAAAACGTGGGTAAGTTGTCCTGCCGGTAGTTCGATGCCTGTTCTTTCCAGTGCAGACCGAAATGCGCCATAACAATCACTAAACAATCGACCTTTTTTATCATCAGGCAGTGACTCGTAGAGCTCTTTGCTGATGGGAACAGTACGGTTTTTTTTACCTTTTGTGTTGGTGTAGGTGATTTTGTATTTCGCAAGCTGGCTTTTTTTCAGACTCTCAGCCTCAGACCACCGTGCGCCAGTGGCGAGACAAATTCTTACCACAGTTTCTAAATCAGGGTGGTCATGCCGTTTACACTCTCCGAGCAGTAGCGAAATCTGGTCGTGAGTCAGCCAGGCCATTTCCATTTCTTCTGTGCGGAATGGGCGCATGTTTTTCAGTGGGTTTTCACCCTTCCATTCTCCGAGGCGGTTTAGCTCATTGAACACAGCCCGGAAGTAGGCCAGCTCAAGATTAAGCGTGCGAGGCGATACCTCTTTCACTCTGTTTGAACGAGCGTACTCGCCTTTTAACCGTTTTTCGCGGTAGCGGGAAAACATCTGCGCATCGAAATCGCGTGCAAGTGGTTCGCCCATACACTCAAAAGCATGGTGCATGGCTAGCTGGCGCTTCAAGCCGTCTTTCAATGTAATACCATGAGCGCTATACCATGAATCAACGAGTTCTTTTAACGTGCGCCTGTCTTCCTTTTCTTCCTGCCACGGGTTTTGAACGGCGTACTGTTCAAATGCCAGAGCCTCGCCCTTTGTAGCGAATTTCTTTCTGATACGTTTGCCTTTTGCACCGTTTGGGTAGAGCTCACAAATCCAACCGCCAGTAGGATTCTCACGACCCACCCTCAATTAACCTCGCTGTAAATCCCCACCACGCGACCCACCGTTTTTATCTCGTCGATACCGCACTCAAACGGAACCTTGCCGCCCGCCACGTGGAGCTTTTTACCCGGCAGCAGCGTGAGGTCGCGGATGCTGGCGGTGCCTTCAATCTCAACCAGCCACAGGCCGTCGGTTAACGATGCTTCTTTTTCAACAAAGTGCAGCTTCCCCTCCGCCCGAACGGCGATGCCGCGAGCCAGCGGCTTGCTAAAGAAACCAGAGTCGATACTCAAAGTGGTATTTTCTTCCAGCCTTCCATCACTCAGTGTGAATGTGGAAACCGAAACCGGATCGCCCGGCGCGGGGTTACCTTCAAACTGCGCGCCTTGTCCGGTCATCAGCCAGCGAAGGCTGGCGCCGGTGTCCAGCGCGCACTGAACCGCAAAGTCGTAAGAGACGGTACCGCGCGCGTAGCGGTTCTGAAGCGAGCTGGCGGCGATATTAAAGTGCCGGGCCAGCTGGATTTTCTGCGTGAAACCATATACCTGACAGATTCTATCGAGTAACTCTTCATTATTCACTTGAGAATCTAAAATCAAAATATATTCCTTTAGGTGTTTACTAATACTCATTTGGGTATTAGTATCATTACAAATTCGGGCAATCAGCGGCAGACGTTGGCAAACAGAGGCTAATGATTGCAGACATTATCAAAATGGGAATCATGCAGCATGGCATCTGAAATCGCAATCATCAAACGGCGGAAAATACCGTGCTGTGCCCGTTTTCAGCGCACTAGCGTGCATGAATTTACGCGAGGGGAGATATGGCGATAGAAGCTGCCCGTGCAAGGGTTCCACTTAGCGTGGGAGCGCGTCTTAGCGGGCTTAACCACGTCGCTGAACTGCGCGCCCGATACGGGAACGATAGCGGAAAAGAGCTGGCGCGGTTTATGGCTGAAATGCGCGATAAGCGCGATCCCTGTTTTGAGGAGAACAGCAGGGCGCTGGCCGCCCTCTTTTTCCTGGCGAGATTGCCCGTCTCCCGCCACGAGTGCGATATCAGCGAGCTGACGACCGAAGAGAAACGGGCGCTAATTAACGCCATGAACCATTTTCGTGCTGTTGTGAGTTTATTCCCTGAACGGCTGACCATGCCGCTATAACCCAACCCAAAAACTAATGGCGTAAACCCGCCGGGCACCCTATTGCCTGAAATTAAGGAGAACGCGTGATGCGAAACAGTGAAAACCGCCCTTATCCGATCGGAAGTGAAGAACTGAAACGCCTGCTGGCAGAGGCAAAAACAGAGGAACGATGCGCGCGAGCCCTCGCGGTCTCCCTGCGTCTGGAGGCGCTGGCGAGCCATATCTACAAAACCGGTATGAGCGGAGAAGACGTTGCCGAACTGCTGTGCCACGAGGCGGCTCGCTACGAGCGCGAATCCCAGGAGCTGCACTGATGGCCGATTTTATCGATCTTGCGCAGGCGCGCGAGCAGGAGGACAGAGAGCGGTACATTAATCGCGCCCGCAGACGACCCGTATCGCCTTCGCGTTTCCTCTGCGAGGACTGCGAGGCGCCGATACCGGAGGCACGCCGAATAGCGGTGCCCGGCGTAGCCCTGTGCGTGACCTGCCAGGAGATCGCAGAGATGAAAAATAAACACGTCCGGGGAGGGTAAGTTGGCTACGTCATTTGCTTATCCGTGGAACGCCCCACGGTCGGCCATTGCCAGCCCTTATCTCACCCATGCCCAACAGCAGCGCCGCGATCGCCTTTTCGCGGCGCTGCAGCAGGCAAGAATTGCCCTTTCACAGCAGCCCGACTGCGTACGCTTCGAAATCTGGCGCACGGTTGACGCCCTCGAACAGCATCGGGGCAGCCCGCAGGCTAACGCCTTTTTGATCCGCTTCTGCAAAAGGATGTTACCTCGCCTGCGGCGGGTCTCCGATCGCTATGCCTGCACAGGCCTGCACGACGAAGTCTCCAGGGCCGTGTTCGACGGCCATTTCGACACTCAGCTTTTGCAATACCTCGCCTCGCGGATGGTCGAACTGGTGGCCCGCTATAACCGCCTTCCGGATATGTCCCGCGCGGACATCGACCTGCTGGCCGCAGATATCGCCAGCTTTATTCGCGGCGAGCTGGCGAATATTAACGATGCTGAAATGGGCGAATACCAGACGCTGTACGTCTGGTATCAGCGCGCCGGACTGATCGCCCGACAGTTCAACGTGTCGCCACCGCACTGGGAGCGGGTGTCGAAGACATTTTTCAACAAAGATGACGTTGCCGCGGCGGTGATCCGCATGTTTTCCGAGGCGTGGTGGCGCGGGCGCCTGCGTCGGGTCGCGGCTGCCTGGCGCGAACATCTGCAGATTGCCCTCGGCAACGTCAGCAAACGGAGAGCGGCGTATGCGAGCAAACGCTGCGTGACCGAGTGGCGCGAGCAGAAGCGCCGCACGCGCGAATTTCTCAAGGGCATGGAGCTGGAAGATGAAGAGGGAAACCGCATCAGCCTGATTGAAAAATACGATAGCTCGGTGGCCAACCCGGCGATACGTCGCTGTGAACTGATGACCCGCATCCGCGGGTTTGAAAATATCTGTGAGGCGCTGGGCTACGTGGGCGAGTTCTATACCTTAACCGCGCCCGCGCAGTATCACGCGACGCTGAAATCAGGCTTCCCCAACGCGAAGTGGAACGGGGCCAGCCCGACGGATACGCAAATCTACTTTACCCGCCTGTGGGCGCGTATCCGCGCAAAACTGCACCGGGACGGGCGCCGTATCTTTGGTATCCGCGTTGCGGAACCCCATCACGACGGTACGCCCCACTGGCACATGCTGATGTTTATGCTGCCGGAAGACGTCGAATGCATTCGCAGGATTATCGGGGACTACGCGCGGCAGGAGGAGAACGCTGAGCTGCAGAGCGAAAGCGCCAGACAGGCGCGCTTTCACGCGGACGCGATCGATCCGCAGAAAGGCAGCGCTACCGGCTATATCGCCAAATACATCTCAAAGAATATCGACGGCTATGCGCTTGATGGCGAGACCGATAGCGAAAGCGGTGGATTGCTGAAGGAGACGGCGTCCGCCGTGTCGGCCTGGGCAGGGCGCTGGCACATTCGCCAGTTTCAGTTCATCGGCGGCGCGCCGGTAACGGTCTACCGCGAGCTGCGACGTCTGGTGGATACCGAGGCCGCGCGCGGTCTGAGCGTTGAGTTTGCCGCCGTCCAGGAGGCTGCCGACGCCGGGGACTGGGCGGGTTACGTTACTGCGCAGGGCGGGCCGTTTGTGCGTCGCGATAATTTACAGGTGCGCACGCTGTATGAGCCGCGCGCCGGGTTTAACCAGTATGGCGAGGAAACGGTCCGCATCCGCGGCGTGTACGATTCCGCCGTTGGCGCGGGCAGCCCAGTTTTAACCCGACTCACGCAGTGGAAAATTGTGCCGAAGCGGGCCGCGGATCTTAAGGATGTGCCCGTATCCTCTCGGAGTTCTGTCAATAACTGTACGCAGACCGATCTTTCTCAACCCCTCAGCCGACGTGCGAGGCGGGCGTTAACCGAACGCATCAAATTCATCCGCCCTGGCGCGTCGTCGCCCGTCGTCTTCGCGAGCGACCCGCAGAACAGCGTACCGGAGAAGGTGATCGATGAGATACGGCTCGTCACTGGGATAGCCATCAGCCGGGCAGAAGCCCTGCATCTGATGGCGGGAGGCATCAGCCGCTTTAACGATAAATGGTGCAGGGGCGCAGCTGACGGATCGCTATTTCCGGCACCGTGTTCTTACCAGCAAAAGGCGCGGAAAATCCTTGAACGTATTGGGTATTTAACGGATCTCTTCGCTCAGAGAGCCCGCTAATCTCCATCCATATCATGTACATACCGTGAAGGGTTCTGATTTTTCGCTTCACTCTTTTTATGAATACGTGCTACTGTATGTTTATACAGTATCTCGTGGTGGAGGTTGTGTGGACAGAGAGTTGAACGAGCAGGTCATGATTGAACGAGTCGAGCTGATTGCGCGACTGACGACGGAAGGAACGTGTCAGGAAAGAGATCGTGAGATTGCCCTGAATTTGATTGCTGAGATTGCGCGGGGAAATTTAATCAAGAACAACGCATTTACCGTTGTGTTCTCAGCATCGCCTGTTCCGGAACGAATCAAAAAAGGGGGCAACGTTCGGGTGAACATTACTCTCGATAAAGATCAGCAGATTGGCCATGCCGTCGTGGAGGCCTTTCAGTGCGAACTGACCCGCAGAATACGATCCCTGTTTCCGTCATCGCGGGTGAACGTGAAAATCGGATCGGTGACGGGGGTCGAGCTCCAGGGGCTTGAAAAAGAAGCCGATCGCGAGGCGCTGGACGCTATCCTCCGGGAAGTCTGGGAAGACGAGAGCTGGCGCTAGCCCCGGCGTCATCGCCCGTACCAACACCCTCATTCCTGTTTTGCGCTTCCGCTGAATCACGCTTCGCCGCTCGCGGACGATCTGTTGTGCCTGCGATTGTCCATCTGCCAGCGATAGCGAAAAGCCTGCTGGCCCGGGAAACTCTACGGTACCTGGAAACCGGATGTTGGGAGCGTCTGATGAAAATCTATGCAATGCAGGGGGACACGCTTGATGCCGTTTGCGCCCGCTTTTATGGGCGCACGGCTGGCGTCGTTGAAGCCGTTCTGAAGGCCAATCCTGGCCTCGCGGAGTTAGGCGTTATCTTGCCTCACGGCACGCCGGTAGAGATGCCGGAGGTGAATAGCGCCCCCACAAAAGAATCCGTAAACCTATGGGACTGAGCCTGGAGAAAATCACCACGGTTATCGCCTACTGGCTGGCCGTGGCGCTGGCCTGGTTCGGGGCGATGTCTCCTGAAAAAGTCGCGCTGTACGTGGGGAGTCTGTGCGCCATTTTTACCGCATTAACGAATTACTGGTTTAAGCGAAAAACCTGGCGCTATCTCCAGTCTCTTGGCCTCGATAAGAAGAGCATTCGTGAACTCAATCATTAAGCGTTGCAGCGTCGCCGGCGTGCTGGCCCTGGCGGTGCTGATGCCTGACTTTCAATTACTGAAAACGTCCCCGGAAGGGTTGGCGTTGATTGCCGATCTCGAAGGATGTCGCCTCTCGCCCTACCGGTGTAGCGCCGGCGTATGGACGTCCGGCATTGGCCACACGGCAAACGTTGTGCCGACGCGGGACATTACCGAGCGTGAGGCTGCGGTAAATCTGGTCGCTGATGTGCTCAACGTTGAGCGGCGTCTGGCGGCGTGTGCGCCGGTGGAGATGCCGCCCCGGGTCTATGACGCGCTGGTGAGTTTTACCTTTAATGTCGGCGCAGGCGCCGCCTGCCGTTCGACGCTGGTGTCCTTTATCAAACGTAAACAGTGGCCGCAGGCATGCGGGCAGCTTACCCGCTGGGTGTACGTCAACGGCGTCAAAAATGCCGGTCTGGAAAACCGTCGCGTCCGCGAGAAGGCCTGGTGCATGAAGGGGCTGCCATGAGAACGCTCATGCTGGCGCTGGCCGGGCTGCTGGCCATCACGCTGTGGCTTCGTCATGACAACCTGAACCTGTCGCGTTCCTTAGCCACGGCCAACCGGGTCGCCAGCGAGCAAAAAACGGCCCTCGCCACGCTTAACCAGCAGCTGTCCCTGTCGCAGCGGATTGCCAGAGCAAATGAAAATGCCCAGGTCAGGCTCCGTGAGGAGCTTGCTACTGCGGGTGAGGAAAGGGCAAGACGGGAAGCGACTATCGGGAGATTACTCAATGAAAATGAAGCGTTACGCCGCTGGTATACCGCTCAGCTGCCTGATGCTGTCCGCAGGCTGCACACCCGCACCGCCTGCGCCTCCGCAGCACATTGTTTACAACGCCTGCCCGAAGGTGAGCAGCTGCCCGATGCCGGGAAGCGAACCCGCCACTAACGGCGATCTCAGCGCGGATATTCGCAGGCTGGAATATGCCCTTATCGCCTGCGCGCTGCAGGTTGAAACCATCAAAGACTGTCAGGATAAACTCGATGCACAAACTCAAGAGCCTGCGTCAGGCATTAATTGACGCGATCCCCCAACTCAATGCCAACCCGGAGCGCCTGCAGATGTCGGTCGGAGGCGGCAATATTGACGCCCGACTGGCCTCCTCGCTCTCCTTTGAAAAGCGGTATGCGCTGAACGCGAAGGTCAGCGGCTTCACCGGCGACAGCGAGGGATTTTTCGTCCCGGTGCTGGCCTGGCTTCGGGAAAACCAGCCGGATATTTTTACCCTCGATGAAGGACGCAAAAACGGCTACACCTTCGCGGTCGTCTTAAACGATGACGATACGATGGATATCACCATCAGCGTGCAATTAACCGAGCGTATTCTTGTTTCCCAGGAGCAGGGCGCTCTGCACGCGACGTATTCCCCCGAGCCGCCGCTGCCTGAGCCCGTCACGCGTCCGAAGGCGTTGTACATCAACGGTGAGCTGGTCAGCCAGTGGGAGGACTAATTTCCCCGCGCTGAAGGCCGCCTGGCGCCTGCCGTCTGGACCGCTTGTTGTATCATCCCGCAGAAAACCCCGTCTCGTTGCTGCCGTTCCTCCTGAACGGCATTCTCTTCTCATGAATACATTAACTTCCATGAACGGCATCGCTCGCGCGATCCGCAATCTTATTCGTATCGGTGTTGTGACCGATGTTGACCTCAACAGAGGGCTTTGTCGTGTCCAGACCGGCGGGATGAAAACCACCTGGCTGAACTGGCTAACCTGTCGTGCGGGACGTTCGCGCGTCTGGTGGGCTCCTTCCGAGGGGGAACAGGTGCTGCTGCTGGCCATCGGCGGCGAGCTTGATACCGCCTTTGTGCTGCCCGGCATTTTCTCTGACGACCATCCGGCGCCGTCCGGGTCACCTGACGCGTTCCACGTCTCGTTCCCTGACGGCGCGGTGATCGAGTACGAACCCGGGCGCGGGGCGCTGACGGTTGCAGGCATTAAAACGGCCGACATTACCGCCTCTGAATCGCTGACCGCCACCGTGCCGGAGGTGCGGGTGACGTCAACGTCCCGCATCACGCTGGATACGCCTGAAGTGGTGTGTACCAACAGGTTAATTACAGCCTCTCTTGAAGTGCAGAAGGGCGGTGTGATGGCCGGAAATATTGAGCATTCCGGCGGTAAATTCACCTCCAACGGGGTGCAGGTGGATAACCACGCGCACGGCAGTGTGCAAAGCGGCGGAAGCTGGACTAAGGGGACACAATGACGGTGCGTTACAGGGGGATGAACAGGCAGACCGGGCTGAGCATTTCAGAGGCGGAACACATCCGGCAGAGCGTGCGCGACATTCTGGTTACGCCGATTGGCTCACGGGTCATGCGGCGGGATTACGGCTCGCTGCTGGCGGCGATGATCGACAGGCCGCAGAGTCCGGCGCTGCGCCTGCAGATCATGGCCGCCTGTTATTCCGCCATCCAGAAATGGGAGCCGCGGATAAGCCTGACGGCCATCACTTTCGAGCGTTCGGAGAACGACGGGACGTTGTATGTCGATATCACCGGCACGCGCCCGACCTCCGGGCAATCCTTTTCTATCACCATTTCACTGAGTTAAACGCTATGGCTATTGTTGATCTGAGCCAGCTCGCCGCGCCTGATGTCGTGGAGGAGGTGGATTATGAAACGCTGTTGGCAGAACGAAAGGCCACCTTTGTCTCCCTCTATCCGGAAGAGGAGCGAGAAGCGATTGCACGGACGCTGACGCTGGAATCCGAGCCGATTGTGAAGCTGCTTCAGGAGAATGCCTACCGGGAAGTCATCTGGCGCCAGCGGGTTAATGAGGCTGCGCGTGCAGTTATGTTGGCCTATGCCGCAGGCAGCGATCTGGACCAGATTGGGGCAAACGCTAACCTTGCGCGTCTGGTCATTACTCCTGCCGATGACTCCACGTTCCCGCCCACTCCGGCCGTGATGGAGTCCGATACCGATTTTCGTTTGCGCATCCAGCAGGCGCCGGAAGGGCTTAGCGTGGCCGGTTCGACGGGCGCGTATCAGTTCCATGGTCGCAGTGCAGATGGCCGGGTGGCGGACATCTCCGTAATCAGCCCACAGCCGGCGAACGTCACGATCTCAGTCCTTTCTCGGGAGAATAACGGCGTGGCCTCTGAGGAACTGCTCGCCGTTGTTCGCAATGCGCTGAACGATGAGGACGTCAGGCCCGTCGCCGACCGCGTGACCGTCCAGTCGGCCAAAATAGTTGACTACAGCATTGAAGCATCGCTTTTCCTTTTTCCCGGTCCCGAAAGTGAGCCGGTAGTCAACGCGGCAAGGGCCCGGCTACAGGCCTATATTACGGCCCAGCATCGGCTTGGACGCGATATCCGCAAGTCCGCCATTTACGCCGCCCTTCACGTTGAAGGGGTGCAGAGGGTGGAGCTGACCGCACCCGCGGCTGACATCGTGCTTGATGAAACTCAGGCCTCATGGTGCAGCCACTACAGCGTAACCGTGGGGGGTAACGATGAGTAATACCCTCCTTTTACCGGTTGGCTCATCGGCGCTTGAGGTCGCTGCGGCGCGCGCATGCGCGGACATCGAAAATACGCCCGTTCCGCTGCGCCATCTCTGGGATGCGGACACCTGCCCGGCGAATCTGCTGCCCTGGCTGGCGTGGGCGTTTTCGGTTGACCGCTGGGATGAGAACTGGCCCGAGGCCACCAAGCGGGATGTCATCCGCGCGGCGTGGTTTATTCATGCCCACAAGGGAACGATTGGCGCCGTGCGTCGCGTGGTGGAGCCGCTTGGCTATCTGATTAACGTCACCGAGTGGTGGCAAACCAACGATCCGCCCGGCACCTTCCGCCTTGATATCGGCGTGTTAGACACGGGCATCACCGAGGAAATGTATTACGAAATGGAGAGGCTTATCGCCGATGCGAAGCCTGCCAGCCGCCACCTTATTGGCCTGAATATCATCCAGGACATTCCGGGTTATCTCTATACCGGTGCCCTGAGCTATGACGGCGACATCATCACGGTTTATCCCGGATAAGTGAGAGCAGAATGACAGTGAAATATAAAACGGTTATCACCAAAGCCGGTGCCGAAAAACTGGCTGCCGCGACCGTCCCGAACAAGAAGAAAGTGAATTTTACCGCGATGGCCGTGGGTGACGGTGGGGGGGCATTACCGGTGCCCGATGCCAGTCAGACAAAACTCGTCAATGAGGTTTGGCGTCATGAGCTAAACAAAATCAGCCAGGACAACAAGAATCAAAATTATGTGATCGCGGAGTTGCTCATTCCACCAGAAACCGGCGGTTTCTGGATGCGAGAAATGGGGCTTTACGATGATGCCGGCACGCTGATTGCCGTCGGTAACATGGCGGAAAGCTATAAGCCGCTGCTGGCCGAAGGGTCAGGCCGAGCACAGACCGTACGTATGGTGGTTATGGTGAGCAACATCGACTCAATCGAGCTTTCGATAGATACCTCACTGGTCATGGCAACACAGGATTATGTCGACGATAAGCTCGCAGAGCATGAGGAGTCACGCAGGCATCCTGATGCCACGACAAAGGATAAAGGGTTTACACAGCTCAGTAACGCAACCGACAGCTCGTCTGAGACGCTCGCTGCGACGTCGAAAGCGGTTAAGGCGGTATATGATCTTGCAACCGGAAAATACACGGCTCAGGACGCGACCACGGCGCAAAAGGGTATCGTCCAGCTCAGCAGCGCAACCGACAGCCCGTTTGAATCTCTTGCGGCCACACCAAAGGCCGTGAAGGCGGTCAGCGATGATATTAAAACGCTGAAAAACAGCCTCGGCGATGCTGCTTTTAGAAACATAGCTGAGAATGCTACAGGGGCATTAATTCCGGTAGGATATAAAGGGAATTTTAAATCCGAATGTAATCATGGGGTGCTTGATTTTGCGACATACCCATTTGTTGTAGGGGAAGCATTGTTTATTGATGTACGTGGATGCACTAACAACCCACCGTTTCTGAATCAAGACTATTATTATATTAAGGTTATTTGTGCGACTAGCCCGGCGCAGGGAGGAAGGGTTAATAGGCCTTTAATTCAATTTGTAAGCTATACAAATTCGATACAGGTTCTAGCCATTCGCGAAGATGATGGTGTTAACATTGGATGGCGATATTTTAGCACTGTGCAATATGATTCCGGCAGTAAAACAGTTACGACGCCCGGTTCAATAAGAGCATTTAATGGCGCGACTGAACTTTCTCAAAATGCAATCTTTATCCGTGGCGAAAACAATAAGCATCTTTGGTTCTTTAGAGCTGATAATCAAGAGGCAGGACTTGTTTACGCTGGTGATGATAAAGTGCTTCGCTTGCGCGGTGGAGGTGGCCCTTCACTTAATATCTCTCCTGACGGAAGTGTCGTTGCAGGTGGTTACTTAGGTGCGCTCGCTGATATTCACTCAAATCGCAATATCAGTAGTGATGGATTTATTCAATCTGCTGCAGGGCTGTATGACACTCCCGGTGTGCGAGTATATTCGCCTAACAACCCGCCGCCAAAACAGGACTTGAGCCCTTATGCTACAACCGCATGGGTTCAGGGGAGTTTTGCGTCGTCTGCATGGACTATAGCAAATTTCCTGCAAGGAGGGCTCAGGCTTGCATCGCTGGGAGTCGCGACAAACGGAAATAATGATAATGAATTTGCATATGCGCCTAACGGGACAGTAGTCACTGCTGTGCAGCAAAAAACGAATTACACAGCGGTACAATATCGCTCCCTTCAATATAACATCGGTGGAAACTGGTACACAGCGTGGGTGGCTTAATGACAATGCAATCAGGTGTATTCGAAAAATATAACCCGTTACACAAATGGGGAGAGTATAGTGCTGACAAAGTGGCTAAACTTTCACAGGAGGAACTTGAGCTATATTACATTGCGAAATCTCCTGGGGTGAATATTGTTTTTCTGAAAGATGAGTATGGCAATGATTGGTATCGTTGGTTAAAGACGCTTTCAAAAGAAACGCTTAAGATATCTTTTAATCCAGAATCAAAAGAGATTATTCACTTTTCTTACGATGCTAGCGCTATTTTTCCTATTAATCAGATTGTCGTGGAAGTCGAGGCAGACAATGTGCCTGATGAATTCACAAATGCTGGAAATAATGCGCTAGGTGGCGCGTTTATTTTTGATGGCGGGAAGATAATCCTTGCTCCGGTGGATTATCGGGCAGAAGCACAACGAAAAAAACTGGAACTGTTAACTCAGGCAAATAATGCGATTACCATGCTTCAGGATGCGATTGAGCTAGATATGGCGACCGAGGAAGACGCTGCGAAGCTGCAGACGTGGAAAAAATTCCGTGTGTTATTAAGCCGTGTTGACGTGAGTAAACCTGACTGGCCTCCATTACCTGATACAGAGATAGGAGTCAGCAAGATCGTGCCATTGCCTGACTAAACCCAAACCCTCCATTCCGGAGGGTTTTTCGTTTGTTGTGTAATCCTTTCCCCAACCCCAATACGTCGCATCAATCGCGCGCTCCACAGACAATAGCCTCACCACTAAACGAAGGAGTTAACCGGATGGGCGATTATCACCACGGCGTGGAAGTTATCGAAATCAACGATGGCACCCGCACCATTTCCACCGTCTCGACGGCAATCATCGGCATGGTCTGTACGGCCAGCGATGCTGACGACAAGACATTTCCTTTAAACGAGCCCGTGCTCATTACCAACGTGCAAAACGCGATTGCGAAAGCCGGCAAGGCGGGGACGCTGTCCGCTTCTCTGCAGGCGATCGCCGACCAGTGCAAACCGGTTGTCGTTGTTGTTCGCGTGGCCGAAGGCACCGCTGAAACCCCGGAAGAGGCGCGCAAGCAGACCGTTTCCAACATCATCGGTACTACTGATGAAAACGGTAAATATACCGGCCTGAAGGCGCTTCTCACGGCGAAAACGGTGACCGGCGTTAAGCCGCGTATTCTCGGCGTGCCGGGGCTGGACTCTCAGGAAGTGGCGACCGCACTGGCCGCCATGTGCCAGAGCTTGCGCGCGTTCGGCTATGTCAGCGCATGGGGATGTAAAACCATCTCTGAAGCGATCAACTACCGCAAAAACTTCAGCCAGCGCGAGCTGATGGTTATCCATCCTGATTTTCTGGCATGGGATACCACCACGAACGCAACGACGACGGCCTGGGCTACCGCCCGTGCGCTTGGCCTGCGCGCCAAAATCGACCAGACAATCGGCTGGCATAAAACCCTGTCAAACGTTGGCGTCAACGGCGTTACGGGCGTAAGCGCTTCTGTTTCCTGGGATCTGCAGGAACAGGCTACCGATGCGAACCTGCTCAACCAGGCTGGCGTCACTACGCTGATTCGCAACGACGGCTTCAAATTCTGGGGGAACCGTACCTGCTCAGACGATCCGTTATTCGTCTTTGAAAACTACACCCGTACCGCACAGGTGCTGGCCGATACCATGGCGGAAGCGCACGCGTGGGCGATGGATAAACCCATCACGCCAACGCTTATTCGCGACATCGTTTCCGGTATTAACGCCAAGTTCCGCGAGCTGAAAACCAACGGCTATATCGTCGACGGCTCCTGCTGGTATGACCCTGAGTCGAACGATGCAACCACCCTGAAAGCGGGGAAACTGTATATCGATTACGACTACACCCCTGTCCCGCCGCTGGAAAATCTGACCCTGCGCCAGCGCATCACCGATACCTATCTGGCAGACCTGTCAGATTCGGTTAACAGCTAAGGAGCTGAAGCATGGCGTTACCACGCAAACTTAAGTATCTGAATATGTTCAACGATGGCCTGAGCTATATGGGCGTTGTTGAGTCTGTGACCCTACCGAAGCTTACCCGCAAGCTGGAGAAGTATCGCGGCGGCGGTATGCCGGGCTCGGTCTCTGTCGACCTCGGCCTGGACGATGATGCCCTGGCGCTGGAGTGGACCGTCGGAGGTCTGCCGGACGCCGCCCTGTGGGCGCAGTATGCCTCTCCGGGCGCGGACAGCGTGCCGCTGCGCTTTACCGGCTCTTATCAGCGCGATGATACCGGCGAAATCTCCGCCGTCGAAATCGTCATGCGCGGCCGTCATAAAGAGTTTGATGGCGGTGAAAACAAGCAGGGCGAGAGCGGCACCACCAAGATGTCCACCGAGTGCGCTTACTACCAGCTGACCATTGATGGCAAAGAGATCATCGAAATCGACATCATCAACATGGTGCTCAAAGTCGATGGCGTCGATCGCCTGGCAGAACACCGTAAGGCCATCGGCCTGTAACCCTTTAACCGGCCGGGATGACCGGCCGGTGAGTTAACTTTCAGAAGAGTAACGAAATGGAAAATATCAACGAGACCGCCATGAACGAAAGTGAAAACCCACATATCGTCACGCTTGATAGCCCCGTTCAGCGCGGCGAGCAAAAAATCGAAAAGGTGACCGTCGCAAAACCCAATGCGGGGACCCTGCGCGGCGTATCGCTGGCGTCGCTGGCGCAATCTGACGTTGATGCGCTGATTAAGGTGCTGCCGCGAATGACCTCCCCAGCGCTGACCGAGCATGAGGTTGCGCGCCTGGACGCCTGCGATCTGCTCTCTTTTGCAGGTAAGGTGATCGGTTTTTTGTCACCGGCTTCGGCTCGCTGAAATTTCCCGAAAATGTGTCGGTCGACGATCTGATGGCGGATATTGCGGTGATTTTTCACTGGCCGCCGTCAGAACTGTACTCCCTTAGCGTGACCGAACTCCTCTTATGGCGCGAAAAAGCGCTACAGCGAAGCGGAAACCACCATGAGTAATAATGTCAGTCTTCAGGAGCTGCTTAAGGCAGTCGACCGGGCAACCCGACCGCTTAACGCTCTCCAGAACGCCAGCCTCACTCTCGCGAGCGATATCCGCGATGCGCAGACGGCGCTGGGGGCGCTTGATGAGCAGGCGGGGCGTATTAACGGCTTCAGAAAAGCAAATGCCCGGCTCGCCACGACGGAGCAGTCGCTTGCTCAGGCGAAACAGCAGGCCGCGGCGCTGGCGGTACAGTTTAAAAACACGCAAAACCCCACCCAAGCGCAGGCTGATGCGCTGACTGCAGCCCGAAAATCGGCAGTCGACCTGAAGCATGAGTACAACAGCTTACGCTACTCGGTACAGCGTCAGCGTACTGAACTCGCTCAGGCGGGAGTGAACACGCGCACGCTCTCGTCGGATGAACGTCGTTTAAAAAGTCACATCAGCGAAAAAACGCAGCAGCTTAACCGACAGCGGGATGCGCTGGCCCGCGTCAATCAGCAGCAGGAGCGGCTGAGTACCGTTCAGAATCGCTACGAGTCAGGCAAACGCGTTACCGCACGGGTGCGTCAGCTTGCGAATACGGGCGTGGGCATCGCAAAAGCGGGCTTTGACCAGACGTCCCGGTTTATCGCCCCTGGCATCAGCTTTGAAAAGCAGATGTCGGCCATTCAGGCAAACCTTGGCCTGGCGAAGGGGGATTCCCGGCTTGAGGCGATTCGCCAGCAGGCGCGGGACGTCAGTGCCGGGACCGGAGTACCTGCAGATACGGTCCTTCGGGCACAAACCGAACTGACTCGTTCAGGCTATGACGCCGATGGGCTACTTGCGGCCACCGCGCCAACGGTCAACCTCAGCCTGGCGGGGAGTGTCGACGCGGCTAAAGCGGCCGATATGATCGCCAGCACGCAGGCCGCGTATAGCCTGGCCGATACGGATGCGGGACGCATCGCAGATGTGCTTACGCGCGGTTTTACCTCTTCGAATACCAGCCTCGCTGAGATGGTGGCGGCCGTCACCTCTGCTGCGCCCGCTGCGGATGCCGCCGGTATGGGGCTTGAAGAGACCACCGCGCTGCTGGGCGTTCTGGCAGAAAAAGGAATGAAAGGCGCTGCCGCGGGGGACGCGCTCAGCGCGATGTTGCGCCATGTTCAGACTCCGGATGCCATAAAAGCCGCGGGGGCGCTGGCTTCCGCTGCGGGTGATGGATCGCTTGATGAAAAACGCCAGCAGTTGCAGGGGGCAAAGGGCAGTACCGCGCTCGCGGCTTCCGTGCAGACCGATAATCTTGACGGCGATATCAACCGATTCCAGGCCGCGTGGAACGGGTTGAAGATTGATGTATTTGATAAAGCGGATGGCGCTCTGCGCAACCTGATAACAACCGCAACCGGCTGGCTTGGCACGGCCTCCCTTTGGGTGAATGCCAACCCTGAGCTGACGCAGACCCTCGCCAGCATCGTTGTCGGCGCGCAGGCGTTTGCTGGCGTGCTGGGTGGCGTAGGCACGGTCATCGGCCCGGTTCTGACGGGCGTCAATATGGTTATTACCGCGGCCGGGATGTTGGGAACGGTATTCAGCGTGGTGGGCGGCGCCATCATGACGGTGCTGGGCGCGCTTAGCTGGCCGGTGATTGCCCTTGGCGCGGCGATTGCTGCCGGAGCCTTACTGATTTTTAAATACTGGGAGCCCATCAGCGCCTTCTTTGGCGGGGTGATGGAAGGGCTTTCGACGGCTTTCGCACCGCTGGGGGCGCTGTTCTCACCGGTGATGGCGGTGTTTGACTCTATCTCGGAGAAGCTGGGCGGTATCTGGCAATGGTTCACCGACTTGATTACGCCGATCAAGGCGACGCAGGAAACGCTGGATGGCTGTAAAAACGCTGGCGTGATTTTTGGTCAGGCGCTGGGCGATGCGTTAATGGCACCGCTTGATCTCTTTAATAGCCTGAGCGGCAAGGCCAGCTGGCTGCTGGAGAAGCTCGGCATTATCAAAAACGAGTCGGGCGATCTCGACGCCGCTGCGGCAAAAGCAGAAGCGGCATCCTCACCGTCGGGCAGCGCTTATATTCCAGGCGCGGGGATCTCTGGCGGCAGCCTGGGGTATCAGCCGACCATCGCTACTGGAGGACGCTCTTACGTCGATCAGAGTAAAAGCGAATATCACATCACGCTGCAGGGGGGCACGGCCTCCGGAACGGATCTGACGCGTCAAATCCGGGAGACGATAGATAATATTGAACAGGATAAAGCGAGACGGCAGCAATCCAGCTTTATGTATAGTTGAGGAGAGAGAAAATGTTAATGGTGCTGGGTCTGTTTGTCTTTGAACGACGAACCTTACCGTATCAGTCAATGATATTCACAAAAGACTACCGCTGGGCATCCAGCGCTCGCATCGGGAAACCCAAAGCCTGGCAGTACCTTGGCGAAGGTGAGACATCCTTTAGCCTCTCCGGCTTACTTTACCCGGAACTCACGGGAGGGCGGCTTTCGCTCAAGGCGGTTGAGCTGATGGCAAATGAGGGGCGGGCATGGCCGCTGATAGACGGTACCGGCATCATTCACGGCATGTTTGTCATTGAGAAAGTCACGCACACGCATTCGGATTTTTACAGTGACGGTACCGCCCGAAAAATTGAGTTTACCCTGTCGCTAAAACGCGTGGACGAATCGCTGATGACGACGTTTGGCGACCTGCGAACGCAGGCCTCAGAGCTGGTGGAAAGCGCACGGAATAGCATTGGAGGGCTGGTGGGATGATCACCGAAATGAATATCCGGGCGGGTGGAAAAATCGCCCCTGATTTTATGCTTAAGCTTGAGGATCGTGATATCACGCAAAATTTCAGCCATCGTCTTATCAGCCTGACCATGACCGACAAACGGGGGCTGGAAGCCGATCAGCTGGATATTCTGCTGGATGATTCCGACGGGCTGCTGGACTTGCCTGCCCGGGGGGCAAGGCTGTCCTTATGGCTGGGATGGGAGGGAACCCCGCTCGAGGAGAAAGGGGACTTTACGATTGATGCGATTCATTTCCGGGGCGCGCCGGACACGCTGACCATCCGGGGATTCAGCGCAGATTTTCGTGGAAAGCTAAACGTGCGACGCGAACAGTCGTGGCATGACACGACGATTGGCGCGATAGTCGATACCATCGCTCAGCGTAACCAGTTGACCGCCAGCGTCGCGTCGGGGTTTGCATCCATCGCCATCTCTCATATTGACCAGTCTCAGGAGACAGACGCGGCGTTCCTCTCCCGCCTTGCTGAACGTAATGGAGCATTTGTTTCAATCAAAGCCGGGAAGATTATCTTTATGAAAGCGGGCCAGGCCGTGACGGCCAGCGGCACTCCGCTATCCTTAATGATGATTGAACGTGGGGATGGAGATAAGCACCTTTTTTCCATAGCTGACCGTGAAAATTATTCCGGCGTAACGGCCAAATGGCTGCAAACGCGTGACCCCAAACAACAAAATCCTCAATTGAGTATTAATCGTCAGTCCGGAGGGCAGCAGACAGAAGCACTGCAGCACCCGGATGCCGCCGCACCGGTAGCGGGAGCAGCAGGCAAGGAGCAGAAACCGCAAGAGAGGCTGGTGGGATCGGCGGAAAACGTATTTGAGCTAACCACGGTTTATGCCTCTGAAGAGCAGGCGCTCAGGGCCGCAGAGGCTAAGTGGCGCGCGCTTCAGCGGGGAACCGTAGAGTTTTCCATCCAGCTTGCCCTGGGACGTGCCGATCTGTTCCCCGAAACGCCGGTGCTGGTAAACGGTTTTAAACGCGTCATCGACGAGCAGGCGTGGATCATCAGCGAGGTGGTGCATACCCTCAACGATAGCGGATTTACCACGCAGCTTAAGCTTGAGCTGAACGTCAGCGACGAAAAATTTACTGTTGATAGTGAGTAATGTAGTTGCTATTGGTTTTATTTTGGGTATTATTGATTCACAAAATGTGAATCAAGTGGAGGGGTACATGTTTCATTGTCCTAAGTGCAAGCACTCTGCGCATGCGCGTACCAGTCGCTATCTAAGTGAAAATACCAAAGAGCGCTATCACCAGTGCACCAATGTGGACTGCAGCTGTACGTTCGTGACGATGGAGTCCGTGGAGCGCCTGATTGCGACCCCGGGCGCCTCTGAGCGTGTCCAAACGGCTTCGCTGAACCACGGTTAGCTGCTCAAAAAAACCAATAAAAAAGCCACTCAGTCGAGTGGCTTAATCATATGATTTTACAGCTAAAATTTGGTGGCCCCTGCTGGACTTGAACCAGCGACCAAGCGATTATGAGTCGCCTGCTCTAACCACTGAGCTAAGGGGCCGTGGCGGTGAATTATAAAGTAACTCCCCGCAGCAATCCAGCCATTCACACCTGCCTGCTGTTTTTATAAACAACGCATAATCAATCCTTTATACTTCCCTGACGATGTATCGAGCGGGAGTAAAGATGATCAACGATATTCTGGCCCCAGGCCTGCGGGTGGTGTTCTGCGGAATCAACCCGGGCAAGTCCTCGGCGCACACCGGTTTTCACTTTGCCCATCCGGGCAATCGCTTCTGGAAGGTGATCTATCAGGCCGGGTTTACCGACAGGTTGCTCAAGCCGGAAGAGGAACAGCATCTGCTGGACACGCGCTGCGGGATCACCATGCTGGTCGAGCGGCCTACGGTCCAGGCGAGCGAGGTCAACCTGCATGAGCTGCGCAGCGGCGGACGGGAGCTGATCAAGAAGATAGAGGATTATCAGCCGGCCGCGCTGGCGATCCTCGGCAAGCAGGCCTACGAGCAGGCGTTTAGCCAGCGTGGAACGCAGTGGGGCAAGCAGAGCATCACGATTGGCGTTACGCAGGTGTGGGTGCTGCCAAATCCGAGCGGGCTCAACAGGGCGACGCTGGATAAGCTGGTAGAGGCGTATCGGGAGCTGGATGAGGCGCTGATGGTGCGGGGGCTTTAATCCTCTGCGGCCTGATGCCCTCATCCTCTCCCCACATGACTGAGGGATCCCCACAACGTTATGGCAGCACGGAACAGTCCCCTCGCCCCTCCGGGGAGAGGGTTAGGGTGAGGGGAATATACGGCCGTGGTGGTCATTCCGTTCACTTTATGTTCCTTGCTACTCTGTCACGACATGACCTGTGAACGTGCCAGGGTGGCTCAGTCGCCACCACCCTGG